>JAZSES010000043.1:0-3474 GCA_045531805.1 Candidatus Limenecus sp.
GTGTCCTAGGCCTCTAGGCGATGGGAGCCTATTGGTCTGTAGAAATAATATATCTAAGACATAATTCATTGTCAACATGACTTTTAATATTTTTTTTACAAATTGAAAAAGCCTGTTATTTATAGTAAATTTGAGTAGGAAAGTTTGCTTGTTAGAATTGCTTATATCGGTATTAAACAGAGTTTTAAATTTTGTGAGCTGACTAGTAACTTTTTAAGGTTGGATTAGGGGACAGAAACAAAAAATGGCAAAATCTGAAATAAATTTTATAAACAGTGTGGATGTTGATTTAAATGAAGCTACACCCATGCTTAAACAGTTTTTGGAAATAAAAAGAAATAACCTTGATGTTCTTTTGTTATATCGAATGGGCGATTTTTATGAAACTTTTTTTGAAGATGCTGTTGTTTTGTCAAAAGACCTCGAAATTACATTGACTAGCCGTGAAGGTGGTTCTTTGGGTCGTATTCCTATGGCTGGCATCCCTGCAAAAGCTATTGATAACTATTTGCCAAAATTGTTAGAAAAAGGACACAAAATCTCAATTTGTGAACAGTTGGAAGACCCTGCATTGGCAAAAGGTTTGGTAAAAAGAGATATTATAAAAACGATTACGGCTGGAACATTGACAGAAGCTAGTCTTTTAAAATCGAATGTAAACAATTATCTTGCTGCCGTAATGAAAGATAAAAAATCTGAGTTGTATGGTTTGGCTTATACAGACATTTCTACAGGTGAATTCAAAGTTACTCAAACAGACTTTGAACAGTTATTGAGTGAGCTTTCTAGGATTAAGCCTACAGAAATTGTTGTTCCCAAAATTTCTCAAAAAGTTTTGCCTTTTCAATTTGTAGGTGATGAAAAAATTGACTTGCCTGAACAAATTATTAAAAATTACAATTGTTCAAAAATGGCTTATGCCGCTTTTGATGAGGATAGAGCTGAGAAAAATGTAAAAGAAATTTTCAAAGTTGAGTCTGTTGAAAGTTTTGGGTTTTCTCAATTTAAAATAGGTTTTTGTGCCGCAAGTGCAATATTTGAGTACCTATTCAAAACTCAAAAAGAAAACTTCCCTAAATTTGAAAAAATAGATACATATAATTTGACCCAGTTTGTTTCAATTGATGCAAATACAAGACGAAATTTAGAGCTTACTGAAACTTCTCGTGATAAAGCAAAATATGGTTCTTTGTTGTGGGCGATTGATAATACACAAACGAATATGGGCTCAAGACAGTTAAAAAAATGGATACATCAGCCACTAAAAAATATTGAAAAAATCACTTCTCGTCATGATGCTGTTGCAGAGCTTATTCAAAGTACAAGTGAGCGAATTAAACTTATTGCCCTTTTGGAAAAAGTTTATGACATTCAGCGTTTGTCTACAAGGATTAGTAATAACACGGCTAATCCTAGAGATTTTCTTGCACTTAAAGACACAATAAAATTGTTGCCTGATTTTTCAAGTGTGTTGCAAAAATTTGATTCAAAACTTTTAAACACTCTTTGTGAAAATAGAGAGAATTTGCTTGAATTTGCGGATATTATTGAGAAAACAATTTCTGAAGATGCACCAATTGTTGTCAAAGATGGCAATGTTATCAAATCAGGAATTTCTGGTGATTTGGACTATTACAGAGAACTTTTGACTGGTGGTAAAAATTGGCTTGTTGATTTTGAAAATAGACAAAAAGAAGAAACTGGTATTAAATTTTTAAAAGTTGGATTTTCAAAAACTTTTGGGTATTTTATTGAAGTTTCAAATTCAAATTTAAGTATGGTGCCTGATCACTATATAAGAAGACAAACGCTTACAAATGGTGAAAGATTTATTACAGAAGAACTCAAAAAACATGAATCAGATGTTCTTTCTGCTCAAACGAAATCTCAAGAGCTTGAGTCGAAAATCTTTTCAGACTTGCGTGAATATTCAAAAGAGTTTGTTGAGGCAGTTAGAGAGGTTGCAGAAGCAGTTGCTGACCTTGATGTTTTGGTTTCATTTGCAGTTTGTGCAATTGAAAATAAATATGTACGTCCTGTTATCGATGATTCAAACGAGCTTTATATAAAAGAAGGACGCCATCCTGTTTTGGAAAAAATCTTACCAATGGGGCAGTACGTTGCAAATGATTTGAAATTGATAGCTGATAATCATTCCCAACAAGAAACACAATTTATGGTGCTTACGGGGCCTAACATGGCTGGTAAATCCACATATATGCGCCAAAATGCATTGATAGTTATACTTGCGCAAATTGGTAGTTTTGTTCCTTGTCAGGCTGCCAAAATTGGTATTGTTGACAAGATATTTACTAGGGTAGGTGCGGTTGATGATTTGTCCTTGGGACAGTCTACGTTCATGGTTGAGATGAATGAAACGGCATTTATTTTAAATTCTGCTACAGAAAAAAGTCTTATTCTTTTAGATGAGATTGGTAGAGGTACAAGTACATATGACGGTGTTGCGATTGCGTGGAGTGTGGCTGAATATATTGCTACAAAAGTGAAAGCTAGGACAATTTTTGCAACACACTATCACGAACTTAATGTTATGAGCTCTTTGTTCCCTCAAATTAAAAACTATCGTGTAACTATTTCGGAAAATGATGGAGATATTATCTTCTTGCGCAAAGTTATTGAGGGTTCTGCTAGCAAGAGTTATGGTATTCAAGTTGCCAAGATGGCAGGCTTGCCTACTTCTGTGATTAAAACGGCAGAAGATATGATGACAAAAATGCAGTTGGATTATTCAAAAGACCTTTCTGTGAACAAACGCAAGTCAAAAACACCTGAAGTTCAAGTGCCTCAATTATCGCTTATTTTTGATAATAATGAGTAGGTTTATTTTAAATTTCTTGCAAGCTTCATGCCTTGAATAATGTTTGAAAGTTGTTCAAGTGATTTGTTATCACTCAGTGAATTTAAAGCAAGTTTGACAAAATCAGTTGCGGCTTTATCATTTTGTATTTTCTTAAATTCTTTCATCATGTAGATAAGGTTTTGTTTTGCTTCTACATCTGATGAATTTCTGATTACTTTTTCCCTTCCGTCAGGGTAGAAAACTACAATTTTTGATGATTTGCCATTTTCAAAATATTCTGCAAAGACAGGTTTGTTTAATGCCTTGGCGGTTTTTGCCATTGTTTCATCTGTACATTTTGTTGCAGTCAACTCTTTTGTTTCTGTTTCTGTATGTAATTGATAAACATTACTTTTGCTAGAGCTTGTTGATGCTTCAACTCTGTATATTGTTGAATTATCTGTGCCAGTTAGTGCGCAAATGTTTTCTTCCACCAAAAATTCAAAATCAAACATTTCTTGTGGTGTAATTTCAAGAGCTATGCATAATCTCTCCAGTGTTTTGCAAGACGGAAAATGTTCTCCTGTTTCGATTTTGGAAAGTTGTCTAGGATGTATACCTATTAGCTCTGACAATTCTTCTTGTGTGATATTTCTAAGTTTTCTTAGAAGTTT
>JAZSES010000244.1:0-8226 GCA_045531805.1 Candidatus Limenecus sp.
CCAGCAGTACCATTACATATAGGCTGTCCTGCAGTAACAAATTTCAATTCTTTCATCGTCCTAATTTTTCTCCAACCTGAGGTTTAAACATTTCAATAAAATCTTTTGCATCTGCTATCATATATGAGCCAAACTGCAAAGATTTTATGTGCAAAACACCATTGCCTGTTGCGACATCCAAAGTATCTTTGACTGAACAAATTGTCCCTGGTTCTTGCTTAACCTTTTTGTTAGAAGCATACGCTGAATGAACTTTTAAAAATACACCTCTAAAATTTGTAGCAGCAGAGATAAAAGGATTAAGCGCTCTCACAAAACGTTCCAAATATTGAGCGTCCTTATCCCAATTCAAAAAACTTTTCATATTTTGATTGCTTATTGAATAAGCTTTTTTGAATTCACCCTCTGGTTGAACATAAGATGTAATTTCATTGACAGATTCATATTTAGTCAAAAATGCACTTACAAATTCAGCACACTCAAAATTTAAACGATTGAACAGAGTCCCCATTGTATCGTTTTTTTCAATAGCAACTTTTTTCTGAGCAATAATATTACCAGTATCAAAATCTTCATCCATAAAATGCAATGTAACACCAGTATATTTTTCATCATTTATTATGACATGGCTATATGGATTCGCTCCCCTATACTCGGGCAACAAAGACGGATGACAATTTACAAAACCATCTTTTACACTCTTTAAAAACTCAGGTGGAAATTTCTTTCCATATGAACAAACAACCGCAATATCAGCATTCAATTGTCTAATTTTGAGAAGAAAATCCATTTCATCTAGCTTGTTATCATAGCTAATAACAGGTAATTTTAAACTACGAGCAAAATTACACATCAAATCATAAGTTTGATCACTCCTATGAGGTGGAACAACTCCAACTATATTATGTCCATCAGAAACAAGTTTCGACAGACATATTAACGCCATATCAGGCATTCCAACAAACAAAATTCGTTTTTTATTCTTTGCATCCAAAATACTAATTCCTTTTAATAACGAACTTATTATACCATATAGATTATTGTTCAAACTAAAAAGTATAATATAATTTCAATATGATAAAAAAAATAATAATATCCGTATTTTTCCTAATAATATCAGTAACAACAGCATTTGCTGATGCGAAATACAATTTCAATGCATTTATTTCTGACAATGCCAATTTACTATCCACTCAAGCTGAAGATAGCATAAACGCATTCTTATGGGATTTACAAAAGAAAACACATTCTGATATCGCGGTTGTTACAGTCAATTCTCTAGATGGAAGAACCGTAGAAGAAACCGCACTAAACATTGGTCGAAACTTCAAAATTGGAGACAAAGAAAAAAATAGAGGAGTCGTTGTTCTTGTTGCTCCAAACGAACATGAAATGCGTATTGAAATAGGCTACGGGTTAGAAGGAATTTTGACTGACGGAAAAGCTGGAAGAATTCGTGATGAAGACTTCTTACCATATTTCAAACAAAATGATTATGAAAATGGTATATGGAGAGGAACATATACAATAGCAAAAGAAATTGCCGAAGCTAATAATACAACACTAGAAACTAACGGTCCAATCCCAGAACAATTGAAGCAGAGTAATAAATCTGATTGGTTCACAATTATCTTATACATATGGATAATATTATTTTTATGGGGATATTCCTTCATCCTTTCTAGCTACACACGTGGAGGTGGAGGCGGAAGCGGCTTCGGTGGAGGCGGAGGTTTCGGAAGCGGAGGTGGCTTCGGCGGTTTTGGTGGAGGCGGTGGCTTCGGTGGCGGTGGAGCATCCGGCAGATGGTAACAATTAATAAAGGAGAAATAAATATGAAAAAAACAATTTGGATTATTCTAGGTATATTAGCAATATTGCTAGTCTTGTTGGTAAGTACATTTATAGGTACATTCAACAATTTACAAATGATGGATGAAAACGTTAACGCAAAATGGGCTCAAGTAGAAAACCAATTAAAACGCAGGAATGACCTTATCCCAAATCTTGTTTCAACAGTAAAAGGTTATGCTTCACACGAAAAAGAAGTATTTTCAAATATTGCAGAAGCCCGTTCTAAACTGGGTGGCGCAATAAATAAAGACAATATAAAAGATATTCAACAAAGCAACAATGAACTAAATAGCGCATTATCTAGATTGTTGTTGGTAGTAGAAAGATATCCTGAATTAAAAGCTGACAAACAATTTATAAACATACAAGATGAACTTGCAGGCACAGAAAATAGAATTTCTGTTGCAAGAATGGACTACAACCAAAGTGTTCAAGCCTTAAATTCTCGTATTAGACTATTCCCAACTTCAATTATAGCAAGTATTATTGGACTAAAATCCAGAGAGTACTTTGAAATTAATGAGGCAGAGAAAAAAGTACCTGAAGTCAAATTTTAACAATATTTTTACAAATGTTGCTAATCGTTAAGAGAAAAATTACGGAAATACTTGATAAAGAACTATGTTTTTATTAAGATTTATTTATTGTCATTAAAATTATTGAATATAAGGAATAAAACAATGAATCCGATAGTTGAAGCATTAGGAAAAAAACACATTGAAAACAATAATCTTCCTGAATTGAACCCAGGAGATACAGTAAAAGTTTTCGTTAGAATTATCGAAGGTAACAAAGAAAGAACTCAGGCTTTCGAAGGTATCATCATTAAAAAAAGAGGTTCAGGCGTAGGCAAAACAATCACTGTAAGAAAAACATTCCAAGGTGTTGGCGTAGAACGTGTGTTCCCTGTATACTCTCCTCGTCTTGAAAAAATTCAAGTTGTTAGACGCGGTGACGTTAGAAGAGCTAAACTTTACTACCTTAGAGAACGTTCTGGTAAAGCTACTAGAATTAAAGAAAAAATCGAAAAAAGATAATTCAAAAAGTTCAACAAAAAAACCGACTCTTTCGAGTCGGTTTTTTGCATTATTGAACAAAATAAAAAGCCGCTCGACTTACACATCGACCGGCAAAGTTTTCATCATGGAGAAAAGGAGTGGAAGAGAAAGTATAAAGAGAATTGGCTACACCTATATAATGCCCTAGTCGATATATAAATAACATATACTTATTACATATTTACAATACTTAATAATATCCAAACTAAAAAATTATGATATATTTAATAAAGTAAAGAGTTAAATAAGAGATAGGACTATGGGACAAACAATTGCGGAAAAGATAATATCAAACCACGCAGGTTATGGTGTTAAAGCAGGAGAACTTTGCATCGCTAAAGTAGATGTAGCAGCAGTGCAAGACGGAACAGGACCTTTGATGGTTCAGGAGTTTAAAAAGTTAGGAAAAGCAAAACCCGCAAATCCTGAAAGATGTATCCTTTTCATTGACCACGCATCACCAAGTCCACGAAAAGAACTTTCTAACTCTCATATGGTATTGAGAGAATTTGCTAAAGAAACAGGAGCGATTCTTTCTGAAACAGGTTGTGGTGTGTGTCACCAAAGATTGGTTGAATCTTATGTAAACCCAGGAGAAATTCTCGTTGGTGCGGATTCTCATACTTGTACATCTGGCGCACTTGGCGCATTTTCAACGGGTATGGGTTCTACAGATATTGCAGTTTCAATGGCCTTAGGCAAAACTTGGATGAAAGTACCTCATACATTCAAAGTCGTTGTTAATGGCAAATTCCCAAAAGGTGTATACGCAAAAGATTTAATCCTACATTTGATAGGTCTAATTGGAGCTGATGGAGCTACCTATAAAGCACTAGAGTTTCATGGTTCAACAATAGAAGAAATGTCTATGTCTGATAGATTCACTCTAGCAAACATGGCTGTTGAAGCAGGTGCTAAGGCTGGTTTATTTGTTACAGATGAGAAAACTAAAGCATACTTAAAAGAAAAAGGTAGAGAAGACAAATTTGTAGAAATAAAACCAGATGCAGATGCTATTTATGAGCGCACAATTGAAATAGATGCATCAAAACTAGAACCAACTGTATCTTGTCCTCACACTGTAGATAACACAAAATTAGCAAAAGATTTAAAAGACATAAAAGTAAATCAAGTATTCATTGGTACTTGTACAAACGGAAGAATTGAAGACCTTAGAGTTGCAGCAGAAATATTAAAAGATAAACAGGTTAATCCTGATGTTAGATTAATTGTAGTCCCTGCCTCAAAAACAGTATACAAACAAGCAATTGAAGAAGGTATTATTTCAACACTTGTTGATTCTGGTGCATCAATATTAGCTCCAGGATGTGGACCTTGCGTTGGAGTTCATGCCGGTATTTTAGGAGATGGTGAAGTTTGCTTAGCCACTCAAAACAGAAACTTCCAAGGCAGAATGGGCAATACCAAAGGTTTTATTTATCTTTGCTCACCAGCAACCGCAGCTTTAAGTGCAATTAATGGATACATCAGCAATCCTCAAGAATTATAGTAAAATAAAAAAACTCCGATTAAATCGGAGTTTTTATTTTGATTTCTTAAACCCTTTGCTCGCTGCGGGTATCCACCTATTTTTCAAATTATTTAGATAACCTTTTTGACGCAATTCAAACAAAGCAGAATTAACCTCTTTTTTCAAAGACGACGAGGATTCATCTTTTCTAAATGCTATCCCATAACCTTCTTGAGAATAGCGTTGTGGTAACATCATAAACTCAGGATGATCAGTCAAAAAACCTGCAATAATAGCATCATCAGTACTTAAAGCTTCAGCCTTTTGATTTAACATACCTGCAAAACCTTCTTGGTAAGACTTATAACCCAACAAAGCAACTTCTGGAGCAAAATATCTAATATTCTTTTCTCCAGTTGTGCCTAATATAACGATAACTCTACGCCCATTTAAATCCCCAACTGTTTTGATGGTATTACCTCGTCTAACCATCACAGCCTGACCAGCATAAAAATAAGGTATAGAAAAATCAACAATCTCTTGACGTTGAGGCGTGATTGTCATTGTCGCAACCAGCATATCAACTTCTCCTGAATTCAACTTTAAAATTCTATTCGAAGTATCAACCTCAACAAATTTAACCAAACGTTCATTACCAAGTATTCTCTTTGCTATCAAATGAGCAATATCAACGTCATAACCTTGCAACTTGCCATTTTCGACAAAGCCAAATGGTTTTGAATCATATTTTACACCAACAACAAGTTCTCCTCGTTGTTTTATTTCTGTAAGTAAATCCTTGTCTTCAACTTGCTTTTTACAACCAGTCATAAATAAAACCGAACAACAAAAAACAATTAGTAATAATTTCTTTAACATAAAATCACCTTACAAAAATAACCAATTTGCAACAACTACTGCTACAACTATACCCATTATATCAGCAAGCAAGCCTGCCAACAAAGCATGCCTAATTTTCTTTATACCAATAGCACCAAAATACACTGCCAAAACATAAAAAGTAGTTTCCGAACTACCAACCATTATAGCAGTTAGCTTTGTAACATAAGAATCAGGCCCAAACTGATTTGCTATATCTGAAAACAAGCCCAACACCGCACTTCCAGACAATGAACGTACTATCATTACAGGTAATACGTCTACAGGAATATTAAAAAAAGATAGTAAATTTTGCAAACAACTTTGAGCCAACTCAATTGCACCTGAAGCTCGAAGCATAGAAATTGCAACAATTATTGCAAGCAAATAAGGGACAATATTAATCGCAACTTTTAATCCATCTTTTGCCCCATCTACGAAAGCCTCATAAACAGGCACTTTTTTTAGTATGCCCGAAATAAGAACTATCAAAATTATTAGAGGAATCAAAAGAGCTGAAAAATTATCAATAAAAGTTTTAATCATCATTCAAAACCTCCATTGATTTTTCATCACAAACCACCTGTGGTGGCATGACTTTTTCTAAAACTTTTACAATGACAATTGCAAACAAAAAAGTAATAGTAGTAACTATCAATGTAGGAAGCACAATCTCTGTTGGATTTTTTGAGCCACAGGCAGCCAAAATAGCTATCACTGTTGCGGGTATAATTTGAAAACCAGTTGTGTTCATAGCCAATAAAGTACACATCGAATTTGAAGCAGAAGTTTTATCTTTATTTAACTTCTGCAATTCTTCCATAGCTTTTATACCTATAGGAGTAGCCGCATTTGCTAACCCAAAAGCATTTGCGCTAATATTCATTGCAATATCAGCGATAGCTGGATTATCCTTAGGCACATCTGGGAAAAGCTTTCTTGCAAATGGAGTTAAAAGTTTTGCAATACAATCAACTAGCCTCGACTTTTCTGCAATTTTCATTATACCAAGCCAAAAAGCCATTATTCCAGCAAGATACAATGCAACTTCTATAGCCTTTTGAGCACCATCCCAAATCGCATTTACCATAGCATCAACTTTGCCAGTAAACACAGCAGAAATTATTGAAATAAAAATTATCAAAAACCAAACGTAATTCATTCTTTAATCATACAAAATTAGTCACAAATTGCAAATTTTATGAAATGTATAACAAAATAAAAAGGGTACTTTTTGTACCCTTAAAACCTACCATAACCATTATAACCGAGGAATAAATTATTTTTATTTATAAATTAGTTTTCAGATTTTTCTTCTTCTTTTGCTTTCTTTTCTTCAGCCAATTTATTAGATTCGGCTGTTTTAATAGCATCTACCATATCTTTGAACATTTTGTTGATTTCAGCTTTTTTGCTATCGTAATTGTCATCATTAATGCTAGCAAATGCGCTATTAAAGTTGTCAATTGCTTTTCTTAGAGCATTATCATTGGTATCACCGTAAGCTTCAATATGATTTTCAGCTCTTTCAACTAGTTTTTCACTAATTGATTTAAAGGTGTTTGCACTACCAGTAACGCCATACCAAGTATTTGTCCAATCATCAAAATCATTGTATATAGCATCTACCAATGTTTCGCCTTCATTGATACCGTGATCAGAGTAAAATTTATCAAAAACTTCTACGATATTTTCAGAATTAAGAGCATTTAATGCCGCACCTAATTGTTCATAATCTGTACCCCATCCGTACAAAGCTTTTTTGAAGTATTCAGCAGCATCTTTAACCTCTTTTTGGTATTGAACGTCTGCTTTTTTACTATCTGTATTGTCTGTTAGTGGTGTTTCAACTTTTTTCTCTTCAGGTTGTTCATCAGATGGATTTTTAGCAATTTTCAAAAGTTCTTTAAACTCATCTGTAGAAATATCGCCATTTTTATCATAATTGCTTACGATTTGCCAGATTTTTTCATAATTTTCTTTGCTTAATTGTGCATTTTCTGGGTCTTTTCTGTATTCATTACAAAGTTCTAACAATCTTTTTAAAACTGTAGTTTTAACTTCGTTGCCGTCTTTATCTTTCACTATAATCTCTTGATTCATTCTTTCTGAAACAGCTTTACCACTGCCCATTTTTTCTAGGGTAGAAATTATTTTACTTTCAGCAATTTTTTCAGCATCACCTGTTTTTGATGTTGGAGTAGTTGGAGCAGCTGGAGTAGTTGCCTTAGATGGATCAATAATTTTACTCCAATCAATATTAAAATTACCAGACTGCATATTTGTCATCATCATTTGCCACATTTGTGCCATTTGAGCTTGGAAATTTTGTACCATAGGAAGAAGATTCATTTCCATTGCAGCCGCAGAATTTACCAAACCAGCAACTTGTGCACCATTTTGAAAAATGCTTATATCATTCAAACCGCCCAAAATATCATTTGGTGTGCAAGATGTCATATCCCACTGCCAAGTGTTTCTATTGACTGCATTTGAATAGCCGTATGGTGTAGCTGCGTAAAACATTTTTGTATCCCCTAATAGTCCTTAGTAAGTTTCTCTGAAAAATTTAGACATCTAATGTCTTTTGATTCCTCGTTCCGTACTTATATAAAAACTTTTTTAATAGAAAAATTGCCTTTTCTAATCAAAACTTACAAACAAAATCGACATGATCTAATTATATCAACCATCATGGTGGTTTACAAAACTTAACACAACTCTTCTGTTCAAACAAATTCAAATATACAGATTTGTAAATCATTTCGTCTGCGACTCAATGGTTCACTTTGTCAAAATTTCGTTCACATATATTTTATACGACACACAAAACCTTCGTTTTTGCTTTGACCTCTCAACAATCGTGACATTTAGTCCCCTTTGTTTCGGCAGAGTCTCTATTCAAAACTTGCCACAGGCAACTTTTGAACAGAGTTCTTCTTATCACGAATTTTTCTCGGACAG
>JAZSES010000286.1:0-1844 GCA_045531805.1 Candidatus Limenecus sp.
TTCACTTTGTCAAAAATTCGTTCACATATATTTTATACGACACACAAAAACTTCGTTTTTGCTTTGTCTACCTCTATTCAAAACTTGCCACAGGCAACTTTTGAACAGAGTTCTTCTTATCACGAATTTTTCTCGGACAACATTAGCAATATCAAAGGTCAACTTGACAGTTGACCTTTGGGGTTTACAAATTTCCTATTTCTCTATTTATTTATTTTTCGAATTGTATCAACATCGAGCTCTACTGTATTGAATTTTCTTTCAATTTCACCAGCAAGTTCCAACGTATCTTTTGTATTAGCTGATATACCAATCCATTTTTCATCATCTATTTCAACTGTAATTGTTCCTGTTGAATCTTTGAACATATATTTATCATTTGTAATTCTTTTTACTATGTTGCCTTGAATAACGACAAATGAGTCATCTTTCATTTTCAAAGCTTCATTAATAGACGACTTTTTCATATTTGGGTCTAAAAATCCCCAATTTAAATTTGTAGTTGCTTTTGCCAAGCTTATTGACATCAGAAATAGCATAAGCAGTAATATAAATTTTTTCATTGCATTTACTCCATAATAGTTTTCTCTTTAATATTTTTGCTGTTTATCTATTATAAGTTTTTTAAGATTTGGTTTTCAATAGTCATTCGGGCAATAAAAAATGCTTCGAATTATTGAAGCATTTTTTGTAAAAACTATGCAATTGTGTAAATTTTAGGGTCTATACTTGTAACTTTGTCGTAGACAACATTACCATAGTAATTTGCTAATTTAATTTTTTCATCAAGCGTTCTTTCTGAAGCTGGTTTGTTTTTGATAGTTTCAATTTCTTCCAAGGCTTTCATTTTTCGATATTGTTTAATATCTTCACTAATTTTGCCAAATGGAGTGTTTGCTTTTTTTCGATTTGGTGCAAATGCTCCTAAAGAACCAGATGTTTCGGCACAACCAAGTCTCATAAATTTTCATTCCTTTCAATACACACAAAAATAGACCTTCACATGTTCTTTAAAACATTTTTTTTGAATCTTTTGCGAGTTAGGATGAAAAATGTAACATTGCTTTACAAATAATTTTGAGCTTGATATTTTATAATGTTTTATCTTCTGTTAATTTATTCTCTAAATCAAAGTAATGGACTTTACCTTCTTTGTCACGCATAGCCAAATATTCTTTTCCATTTATTATTTCAGATGAGAACAAAGTTATTTTTCCGTCTGATTTGGAAGCATCAAAAAATTCTTTTTCCTCGATTTGACCTTTGTACATTGTTTCTCTAGTTGTAAAATCGTCCTTATTTATTTCTAAGAAAAATTTGTAGGCATCAGTGCCTTTCATATCTTTAAATCCACCGACACCAGCCGCTTTTGCTGCAATATCATATGCTTGACCATCTCTTGATGTTATAGTTAAGTCTGCATCAACTTCTGCTATGACTGTTTCAACTTCTTTTGTACCTTGTGTCGTTAGTTTGAGTTCAGATTTGGTAAAATCAGCTGGATATTCTTCTTTTTTTGTTGCAATATCTCCAAATATTGAAGTTGCTCTATAGTAATTTGTATTTCCAGTATTGTCTTCCATTGTTGTCGCTTCTCCATTAGGCGTTATTATGGAGACGCTTTTGAGTTTTAGCTCTTCAGGCAATTCTAACTTTTGATTTGCAAAAATCAAATTTGTATTTTTGATATTATTTTTCTTTGCAATTTCATTGATTTTATTATGTATTTCAGTTGCAGATGTATATCCGTATTGTTTTTTTACTATTGTCCACAGATTATCTCCATTGTTTACACTATAAATCGCCATAAAAAATCCTCGTTTCTTTTGTAATACATTAAATAA
>JAZSES010000010.1:0-4882 GCA_045531805.1 Candidatus Limenecus sp.
TGGCTACGATCCGACTTATCAGGCCATCGCATCCTGTGGCTGTACAGTACCTGAATATCCCAAGGAACCCATCAAACCGGGTGAAGGTGGCGAGATAAAGGTTACTTATAACGGCGCAGGAAAGTTCCCTGGAAAGTTCAAGAAGTCCATCACTATCCGCACCAATGGCAAGCATGAAATTGTCCGACTGGTGGTACAAGGTGACATGACTCCTGGCACAGCCAAGTAAACGAATAATCTACTACAGAAAATTTTAAGATGCACTTCGGTGCATCTTTTTTTTGTCCCTTACAAATGGGTCATTCATTCCCTCATTTATGTTAACAGCATCCGATGTCTTTTGCCGAATTTTGCATCTAAATGAATTCAATACTCTATGACACCCACCATTGAATAGCTGTTCAAAAATACTGTTGACATGAAAATAGACAAGTCATTAATCTATATATTACTTGGTTGTATCACACTCCATTTATTGGTTACAACCCCCTTAGCGAAAGTATCCAGTTTCGTCGCCATCGTCATGTGTGTGTCGGCTATATTGACGGATTATCTTTAAATATTGGAATAATCCTGCTCCAAACCTTCGTTTTTGTTAAGAATTCGTTATTTTTGTATGTTTTACCAACGGTGAACATAATCATATAAATCGAAATAACATGAAACAAGAAAACGAAAACCCGGAGAGTGGTATCATGAATGATATGAATAATAATTTTAATATAAATAATGTTAGATCTTCTTATGTGCCAAATTTAAAAAAAGAAGATTCAAAGTCAGAACCTAAAATTGAATGTGAATGTTGTGAGCATATTCTAGACGATGGAACGCATGCTGCAGATTGCTATGGTCGTATTCTTGTAAAACAGTCTGATAAGGTTGATAATCCAGATATGGTTCAGTGTGTAAAAGATTCTCTTGAATTTTTCTTGGCTAATCCAGAATTAGTTTCTGCTGCTGTAAAGTCTGCTGATGATGCCTACGACCTATTATTGAGCGATGATGTAGAAGACGCTTATGAGAAATCATGTTGTGGCGCATTGGATGCTGCTTACGAAAGAGCATAAATTTCAGTAGTTTCTTTTGTCCTGTTATAGTATAATTCCTTTATGGAAATAAATAATCAGTTGTCCAATTTGAACCTAGATAAAGTTTCAGTAATTTATAATGATGATGTTGCTGAGTCCTTTGGTGTTGCTAGTTTGTTAAAAGAACTGTTTGTAAAGCAAGGCGTAAACGTTGAGCTAAATTCTTCAACATCGATGAAAAACGATGCGACTTTTGTTGTTACAATTGGTGGTGATGGCACTTTTTTAAAGTCAGCTAGGTTTTATTCTCCACTAGGTGTTCCTATTTTGGGTGTAAACTTGGGTCGTTTAGGTTTTCTTGCTCAGGCGAACAATGATGAACTGGAGTTTGTTGTTGATTGTGTCTTAAATAATGATTATAAAATTCAAGAAAGAATGATGCTTTCGACTTTTGACGATAAGTTAATTGCATTGAATGATATTGTTATAAAAAGTGATAGTTTTTCTAGAACATCCAAATTGTACTTATCTATCAATGATAATATTGTGTGTGATTATTTGGCAGATGGCATTATTGTTTCAACACCTACAGGTTCTACTGCGTATACATTATCAGCAGGTGGGCCAGTAGTTTATCCTGAAATAGATGCTATGGTTATTGTTCCAATTTGCGCACATACATTGAATGCAAGGCCGCTTGTTGTTAGTGCTAATGATGTTATAAAAGTTACTAGCTGTAAAACTTGTAACAAGCTTCGAATGTCTGCTGATGGGCAAGATGTTGTTGATGTTGATGATGTTGATGTTTCGATAAGAAAAAGTTGTGTTACGGCTAAACTTGTTATATTAAACAAAAAAGATAATGACTTTTATTCAATTTTGAGAGAAAAATTGCAGTGGGGAGTTGGACCGGTACGTTAGTATGATTAAAACGCTAGCTATAAAAGATTTTATTATAATAGATGAACTTAACATTTCATTTGATAAAGGGTTTAATGTTATTACTGGTGAAACAGGTGCTGGTAAAAGCATTATGATTAATGCTATTGATTTGGCATTTGGGGCTAGAGCTAGCAAAGATGTTATTAAAACTGGAAAGCAAAGAGCTTTTATTGAATTGACTTTAGTGCTTAGTTCTAAATTCCCTAAAATGTTTTTTCAAGAATATGGAATAGAGGACTTGGGGGAAGAATTAATTTTATCTAGAGAAATTACGGAGACTTCTTCTCGTTCTAGGATTAATGGAACTCTTGTTACTCAAGATGTTATTAAAGTACTAAGAGAACTTGTTATTGATATCCATAGTCAGCATATGACTTATACTTATATCCAACCTAAACATCATATTACATTGTTGGATAGCTATGGTGATGATTCTCATTTGAATATTTTAAGTCAGTATAAGTCTCTTTTTGAACGATATACAGATGTTTGTAAACGTTTGGATTTGGCTCAATCCAATACTCAGCAATCTCAACAACAAATTGATTTTTTAAAGTTTCAGATTGATGAGATTGAAAATGCAAAAATTGACGATGTTGAAGAAGATAAAAAATT
Organism: Candidatus Limenecus sp.; assembly: GCA_045531805.1. GTDB lineage: Bacteria > Cyanobacteriota > Vampirovibrionia > Gastranaerophilales > Gastranaerophilaceae > Limenecus. Next base: position 2,586 of record JAZSES010000010.1, read on the forward strand.
AGATGAAGAATTAAATGTTTTGTCTAATGCTGAGCGATTAAAAGAACTTACTTATTCTGCATATTGGGCTTTGTATGGCGACGATGGCTGCATTTTGGACGCTTTAGGTAAAGTTAAATCTAATGTTTCTAAGGCTAGTGAAATGGACAATTCATTGTCTGATTTTGAATCTGATATTATTAATGCTCAAGAAACTTTGCGTGAAATTTCTTCTAATCTTCGCAATTATGCAGAGTCGATGGAATTGGATGAACAACGTTTGGATGAAGTTCAGCAACGTATCGATGTTTTGGATAAAATTAAAAGAAAATACGGAAATACCTTAGAGTTAGTTCTTGAAGCTTATGATGGTTTTGTGAAAGAGTATAATTCTATCGAATTTTCGCAGGAGACTATTGATGCACTGGTTGAGGAAAAGAGAACGCTTGTTGCTGAACTTGATATAGCTGCAAAAAAACTGAGTGTATCGAGAACTTCTTTGGCTAGTGATTTGTCTGTTCTTATTCAAAAAGAGTTAGAACTTTTGGATATGCCGAAGGTTCGATTTGAAATTCAAATGTTGCCTTGCGAATTTTGTGCAAATGGTTGTGATGTTGTAGAATTTTTAATTTCCACAAATGTTTCTGAAGAACCAAAACCTTTGGCTAAAATTGCTTCTGGTGGTGAAATTTCTAGAGTTATGTTGGCAATTAAGACAATATTTGCAAAAACTGACAATATTAACACTATCATTTTTGATGAAATTGATACGGGCATTTCAGGTAATGCTTGTCAGGCTGTAGCAAATACGATTACTCGTTTGGCGCAGTCTCATCAAATTATTTCTATTACTCATCAGCCGATTATAGCTGCAAAATCAGACAGGCATTTTTATGTTGCTAAAACTCAGGATGAATCTACAAGTGTGAAAGTTTATACCCTTGATGATGTTAATAAAGTTAAGGCCATTGCTGTTCTTGCGGCGGGTGAAGTTACTCAAGATTCTATGAATTTTGCTAAACAACTGATTTATGGTAAACAATAGATAATATTGTTAGATTTTATACCAAGTGAGTTTATTTTGAATTAATTTCTTTATTAAAAGAAATTTTGTATAATAAGGATATGCTTATACAAGTTATTTCTGATTATTTAGAATATTTACAGGCTGAGCGTGGACTTGCACTTAATACAATAGATGCTTATAGGCGAGATTTGACGGCATTTTGTGATTTTTTGTTTGAGCAATATTCTATCAACGAATTGACTGAGATTAAAAGAGTTCATATTAATTATTTTGTAAAAGCTTTGTATGACAAAAAATACTCTATGACTAGTATTACTCGTAAAATTGCTGCCATTAGGGGTTGGTTTCGTTGGCTTACTGCTGTTGAAACATTGGCTGTAGATCCTAGTCTAGGTGTTGAATTACCAAAGCTTACTAAAAAACTGCCGAGAGTAATGACGATTTCAGATATAGAGAAAATTTTAAAAAATGATTTATCACCTTTACAGCATGTTATTCTTGAACTGCTATACGGTGCTGGATTACGTGTTTCTGAACTTGTTGATTTGGAACTTTTAAATGTTGAGTTAGATGCTAGATATGTGAGGTGTGTAGGTAAAGGTTCTAAGGAGAGAATTATACCTATTGGGCAAAATGCAAAATCTTCTGTTATTAATTATTTAAAAATTCGAGATTTGATTGTCAAAAAGCATAAACTTACAACGAAACACCTTCTGTTGAAAGATAATGGTCATTTCGTGACACGACAAGATGTTTATGTTTTTATTAGAAAACAAGGTGAATTGTTGAAAAAACACATTTCCCCACATACTCTTAGGCACAGTTTTGCGACTCATATGCTAGAAAATGGAGCAGATTTGCGTGTCGTTCAAGAGTTGCTTGGGCATAGTGATGTTTCTACAACACAACTGTATACACATGTTAGCAAGAAAAGATTAAAAGAAGTGTACTTTTCAATTAATGGATAAGACTTAATGCATTTGAAAGAACTTTATAGTAAAAATACAGACAACAAACCTGTCATATCTTATGAGGTTTTTCCTCCAAAGAATGATGTTGATGGTACTAAGCTTGAGTGTTTGTTTTCAGAATTGGATGATTTAAAAAAATATAATCCATCTTTAATTTCTGTTACTTATGGTGCTGGTGGTTCTAATCAGTCTCAATCTATTGAAATTATTGAAAGAATAAAAAATGTTTTAGATGTTACTCCAATGCCACATTTTACTTGTGTTTCTACTAGTTTGGGAAATATCAAGTCTTATATCGATAACATTGTTTCTCTCGGTGT
>JAZSES010000168.1:0-47671 GCA_045531805.1 Candidatus Limenecus sp.
ATGAATTTAATGGAGGAATTAATATGGCTAAGTCTGATGAATTGACAATGTATCAATTATATAAGAAACTTATAAATATTGAAGATAGAGACGAATTTATTAAAACTTTGCGAGAGAATAGAAAATCAGAGGATGAATGCAAGTGAAAATATCAATTAGTAAGAATCATATAGTAAGAATCAATGGAAATGTAATTATATTAGACGGCTCAGAAATACCACCCCCACCTCATTTTACTGAACACAACAGTAATATAACTGCGATAGGTGATCACATTTATATAAACGGTTATGAGTGGAGAAACAATAACTGGAAAAGAACTTTGGCTGCGCTGTGGCATTATATATTTTAGAAGTACATTAATATGATAGAAAACAAATAGTAAAAATTTTTATTAACTTATTAGATAAACACAATTGGATCGGGGTAGAACATGAATTATAAAGTTTATAACGGCCAATTAGATAAACTGTGCAGATTAAATCATGCAACTTCTGATTGGGGAATTATATACGTTTATCCTAAAAACTTTACCAAGTTATGGAGAATACGCATGCAATTAAAAATATTTATATTAATTGCTAAATATATTTTAAGATGTGATATGAGTCATATCGTAGCATGTATATCTGAAATGTCATATAAAGTTCATTTTAGTTTGCATGAAATTGAATTTAACAAAATGAATGAAACTCATTGTTTTAAAAAAGATATTAGTAGTTTTAAAATAATAACTTAATATTAATTGAAGGAGAGGTTTGTCATGAAACGGTATAAATGTATTAAATCTTTTGAATTAGATGAATATGATGACAGCGGATTTTATACTGAAGGCAGTATAACAATAAATAAGGGCGATATATACGAAACTTGCGAAGATTATAACGAACGCTTACTTATTGCTAATAAACCTGCTATACACCTCGTAAGAGTACATGAAAATATTAGACATTGGATTGAAATATATCCTGAAACATTAAACGAATATTTTGAAGAAATGTTTGACGACGATGAACAAAATTTTTAATAACAAAAGTTCGGTGCCGAAGCCGCCGCCTGTAATGCGCGGTGATTCAAAATCAACTACGCATTTAATTCAGTTATTTAATTATATAGATTATGTTCTTAATTTATTATGTAACAAAAACACGGAGGAAACCGATGAGCGATAATATTATCAATAATAATTTGTCAGAAGAAGACGTTATAAACGCGCTATTATTAGATGAAGATTGTGACGACTATCAAAAAATACTATCTAAAAGCGTAATAAATATTATTAAAAGTAAAAACACTGAGATTGAAAAATTAAATTTATTGCTATCATTAGCCTATGATAATCAGAATAACTATATAGAGGTTATTAAATCAGTACGCAAAAAGATTGACGAATTAGATGAATTAATTGAAAACAACAGAAAAGATGAGCGTGCACGAATCGTTAACTTAATTAAAAAATCTGCAACCAAGAAAACAATTAACCTGGTTATGGATGCATCGATCGTAGAAACTGATTTAGGTTCGTATGAAATTACTGAACAACAGCTTAATGATATTTTAGATAATGGTGATTATGATAACGAAATAACTCTTGAAGTCGGTGATGAAATTTGGGTTATAGATAGAGAGGACGGCGAAGCTGTTGACATATCTTGTATTCAATTTCTTGCAAAATCTAAAGGTTGCATAATTGGTACAGCGTGGATTAACGATTTAGACATTGATGAAACGATTGAATATCACATTAAAGAAACACAAGAAAACTTTGATTGCGAATTAAAGGTTTATCCCGACGAAGATTGCTTTAATACTAAAGAGGACGCAACACGAGCGTTTGAAAAAGAGCGTGAGGGGAAATGAGTAAAAATAGACAAGCCATAACTTGTAATGGTAGACCTGCCTTTTATGCTTGTATGTGGGAAGATATAAGACAATGTGCTATGAATAATGGTTGGGCGGTAGCTTTACACGGTAGCATTTCTTCTGATATGGATATTATGGCTATGCCGTGGGTAGAAAAATCTGTGACTTTTGAAAATTTGGTTGCGAAAATATCACAGTTATTTGACGGAAACGAACTTGCAAAAACATATTTTATAACCTATGAGGAAAAACCGCATAACAGAGTGGTAGCAACAATACCTATATTTGCAGACTTTTACCTTGATATATCAACAATAAGGGGTGACAACAATGCCCGATAAACTAACCGATAACGAGATTACTATTAAGGCTTTAAAAGAAATTCTTGAGTTGATGTTGTGTGAGGGTGACTTGCAGAAAACATCTACCATTAGCCACACAATAGACCTAATCAACCGCCTACAAGCAGAGAATGAAAATTTAAAAGATATTCTCTATGATGCCGAGGGTGTTAATTTAGTTAATTATTGGTATCAACAGTGTAAAATAGCCGAAAATGGTTGTAAGAATTTTGCGCAAGAAAACAAAAACCTAAAAGCAGATATTAAAAGATTGAGAAATCATATACAAGAGGGTGCTGTTCTTGCGAAGCAAATACCCGAAATGATGGAACTCGCTAAAGCCGAAGCACGCCAAGAGTTTGCGGAATTATTATTTAAGAAAGCTGAACGACGAAACCATAACTCAGAATATCATTATGTTTTGTCAGACGATATTGTTGACCTCTTAAGAGAATTAGTAGGTGAGGGTAAATGAAAGTAAAAATTGGTGATAAAGTTTATGTACCCAATGAAAAGAAACCATATAGAGTAAGGGCGAGAGATGACAGGTATATCATATGCACAAAACCATTTAACCCACAACATACGGTGCTCTATTTTATTGTTGATTTGGTCGATAGGTGGAGAGCGCCAGATAATATGATTTTTTGTAGCGGTTATGAAACAGATAAAGATTGTCAAGAAAGATTGGCTGAACTGCAAAGCGGCGAAATAGAGTTAAGCCGTAGACGCGGTATCCCGTTAGATATTGATATTGAGTAAGGAGTGACAACAATGTCTGATAATAAACTAACCGATGACAAGATTATAAATGCAGTAAAATCTTACGAAGAAAAGTTATTGTCTAACGGTTTAAAATGCCTTGAACCTTTTGAGGTTCGTGAAATTGTAGAGCGACAACAGGAAGAAATCAAACGCCTACAATCAGAGATTGAGGAAAAAGATAAAAATTATATCGAACTACTAAAAATAAGTAGTGAAAGAGCAGAAATTATAGGAAAGCAAAATGCAGAAATTATGAGATTGCAAAAACTAAACGATGAGATACTTGATAGATATGATAAATGTATTGATAAGTACGATAGTATTGTGCAAAAACAAAGCGCGGAGAATGAGAGGTTGAAAGAACAATTAAACCATTCAATCGGTACTAATAACACAAAAAACGATGGTTGTTTTCCGTTTGATTAAAGAGGAATTAAGTTTTGATAAATACATTCAGCCGGACCAACTTTCTATATGAATTCAAACCACAGACCGTTTGAAGTACATGCAACACATTAGGTTTATTTACGTCAATTATAAAAGGAGTTAGATTAATATGAAATTCACATCACCGCATAATCCGCAAATAACTATAAATGATTTAAACAAATGTTCTACTTGCGCATGCAACAATATATGTGACCATAATAAGTTTGGTTATGAAAACTGTAATAATTATATTCCGGGTTGGATAAGTACACGAATCGCATTACCGGAGAACGATACATATGTGTTAAGACTTAAACCAAATGCATTCCCCTGCTCTGAAGTTGTAGAAGTAGTGTACTTTAATTCTGAACGAAAAAATAATGACTGGCACCAATTAAAAACTGATTGTTTTTGGATGCCTATACCGGACTTTAAATTAATATTGTGAGGTATAGTATGATTTGCTGTAAAATTATTGAGGTAGACATTATTGCAATCGCACCGACTTGTCGAGTAATTGAGCACCAAAGCGTTAAACAGTCTAGTGCGAGTCGTTTTACAGATTTACCAATAGTTAATTTACCTGAAGAAAGACACGTTTTAACGATACCCGTTAGATTTTCACTGCCGACACATTTACACAAATCTAACGAGGAATTATTTGATTTAGCTGCTGATTTTGTTCAACGGTCAATTAAATATGATAATTTTATATCTGAATGTAAATTAAAACGTATAGAACAAATAAAACAAATTAATCCGCATAATTTACCTACAGATGTTTCAGGATTTAATATCGACATTAATTGTCGTATACCTAATGATTTTAAACTACTTAAATATATTGAAACATCTGATAAACATTTAGTATTAAATTATGTTGACTATGATAGTTAGTGATGAGGTATGATTTAAATGAAACTTAAAATAAATGTTGCTGATTTAAATAAACCTAATTTAAATGGCATAATCTACACTGAAGACGCAATTAAAAATGCATGTAAACGAATTAATAATAATGACATACCAATAGTATTTATTGGTGATGATGATTTTGAATTTCAAGCTATGTATGCTCAGCCGTGTGGCAATTTAATTGGTTCAGCACAACTTAAACAGTTAGATTATCCTAACATTGAATTTGAAGCGTTTATTACTAATGAAATATTTAAAAATAGTATACGTGAAGGACGCGGTGGGTTTGGTCCTAATTATTTAGCGACAATAGAGCCTACAGACAATGATGTACAGGTTGTGTCTGATGCTAAAATTAGTACTATAGGTTATACATTAAATCCGGCATCGAAGACATCATTCGAGGTGATAAACGATGATAATTAAAAACATATTTAAACATTTGAAAAAGATAATAATTCATAAATGGTGGGTATTTTATTATTGCTGCAAAGCAGGCATTGTATGGCAAGGAATCGTGCATGATTTATCTAAATTTTCCCCAACTGAATTTTTTGAATCAATAAAATATTATAAAGGCACATCTTCTCCTATAGATGAATGTAAGCGTGTTAATGGCTATTCAATGGCTTGGTTTTCTCATAAAGGAAAAAATCGACATCATTATGAACATTGGACTGATAATTATGATAGCGGTACTACATGTGTACCCATGCCGTTTAAGTATGCACTTGAAATGTATTGTGATTATCTTGCTGCAGGTAAAGCTTATAACGGTCGTAGTTTTACGTATCATAATGAATACGCTTGGTGGGTAAAAATTAAAAAACCAACTGTTAATATGATGCACCCTAAAACTAAACAATTTATCAATGATATGTTATGGGAAACCGTTTGGTTACGTAGATGCTTAAATAAATCAGAGGCATTGAAAATTTATAATGATATTCACAATAATGACTAATGATTAATAAATTTATGACTAGACCATTCGTTTAGTCATTTATTTTTTTAAGAAATTTTAAAAATTATGCAAAAAACTATTTACATTTGTAAAATTCTGTGATATAATCTAGAATGTAAATTAATTTATGGCGGTGAATATACATAAATGAAACTTAGAAATCTTTGCATATCAATGGAATGTAAGCAATTTTTAAATCAACATATCGACTGGTTAGAATCAAAGGGACTAAATCCAGGAGCTCCCTTTAAAGAAGACGACGAGGTAATCTATATTCCATATTATGCAACTAATGAACAGGCTCATGACGTTATGCGTTATGTAGCTAAATGTATATTACATGGTACTATCTAATTTTATTAGCGAAAGGACTAAATGAGAAATGATTGAACTTATTATTAAACTTCACAACGTACTCAACAATGTTAAAGGTTTTATTACTGGGTACAGTACTAAAGGTTGTAATTACCGTATGTATGTTAACTATGAAGGCAAACATTATATGTTAAAACTTGTTGAGCTCGATCCCATTGAAGTTACTGACCGGGATAGAGAGCGTTACAAAAATTCCGATGATGATACCATTTTAGGTTTTAAATATATCGATAAACTTAATTACTATGACTGAGAGGTGAATTTTATTATGAATTGGCATGAAGCAGCTGAAAGATGCTTGCACTGTAGGCGTGACGGCGATAGAGATTATTGCTATTGTAGAAATTTTTTAAGCGCTGATTTTAGTCGACTTGAAAAATGTATTATGGATTATGATTGTATGAATGGCATTAAACCTAATTCCGCAGAAGAATTCATGTTTAACAACAATCAAAAATTATTCTTTCAATACGTTAATCATAATAAGTCACTTGAGGTCGGTGACTTAGTTATAACATTGAGACCTGGCTTTGGTCACGGCGGACCTGGAAAAATATTGCGTATTACTAAAATTAATGATCGCGGCGGTTATTATAGCGCTGAGTCAGTATATCCTCGTAGCGAAAATGAATCGCCTCTTGGCTACGGAATTCAACCAGACTGGTGGCTAGACGTATTTAAGGTTGAAGGCGGACTTGTTGAAAAGGAGGTATAACTATATGAAATTTAATGAAAAACTAAATTGGATATTTGATGTAGTTAGAGCCATATTAGTAATTACATTTTACACCTATCTAATGATACTTTCAATTTGTAGTAATTTACATGTAGTTTTAACAATTATTACTGCTGTATGCGTGATAATTGGACTAGTTTGGTTAATATCTTTATTACATTCTGGGTATAAATATATTAAACTTAACAGGCATTCAAATAACGTTTGCGTAGAGGAGAATACTGAAAATGAGCATTAAACTGGTTAAAGAAGACTATGTAACTGATATAAGTGGCAACAAAGATACTAGTCGGTTATTTTTTAAATACGATGTAAGTAATCGCACAGATGATACAGCTGAAGTATGGTTTTCTCAGTCGGCCGAGTCAGGAAACATTTACACAGCGTATGTAAGACTGCCTGAAATTTTAAATAAATTCTTTGAAGCATATGTGAATGTGCCGATTGATGGTCCATATTACCCAAATAATATAGAAATATGCATCAAGCCAATTAGCATAAATGATTTAAAATTGTTGCTATCTTATAAAGATTTGGTCGATAGGATTTATAACCTATCAAACGAGATAATGAAAGTATTTTCGTCAGGAAAAATTTATCATAACTTTTATGATAAGCATGACACTGCTAATTAAGGAGTTTTTATTTTATGACGCGCAAAGATATATTTAATAGCATGGATGAATTCGAACAATACGTATTTATAGCCAACTTTATTCGTAACTTACCACCTGAGATAAATGTATACACAAGATTGGGTGCATCTGAGGCTAAAGAACGTTTCCGTAAGTATCTTAATGAGGAGGTAACTGAATAATGTGGCCAAAACATGATAATCGTGATATTGCTGAAATACTCGGTAACAATATTAAAAAGTGTAGAGAAGCTGCCGGTTTATCTGTAAAACAGTTAGCTGAGGAGATATGTGGTTATCCTGAACGGTACCTATTAGATATCGAGTCCGGACATCACATGATAAATATAAACTTAGTTTGCGCTATATCGAGATACTTTGTCGTAGATACTGATATACTCGCAGGTGCACACTACTTTAATCCGCATGATTATGGTATAGGACAGAACGTAAACTCTGCGGATTATTTACAGGAGGCTGAATAACGTGTTACGCGCATTTTGCACAATGATGCACAATCGACAAATATTAAAGACTGCTGAAAACACAATTAATTCATTTACAGAAAGTGATAATTGTCGTATTTGGTTTGAAGATGAAAAGGGACAGCGATTTATACCACATGGTAAAATTAAAATACATTCTATCGAATATACTAAACCTATAGCTAATGCGAAAGAGGGTTGAATTTAAATAATGTGTAATACACAATACAATGTATGTACTGAAGTATGTGAAGAATGTGATAATTTTGATAAATGTGTAACTACAGAATGTGAATGCTGTTATGATTGCGATTTAAAAAATAAATGTTCTCGGTGCGCAAAAGAGAATCAATTATATAAAATCTAAATAAAATTATTGAGGATTGATGTTTTATTATAGTCGTAAAATTTAAATATCCAGGACGTAAGAAAATAGGAATAGTTAAAAAAGACGGCAAAATACGTTCTTTTTATAATAAAGAATTGGCTGAGTATTTTGCTGAGACTTTAAATTCAATGATAGGACCTGATATGAAATCTAAAATGCCATTATACTATGTTTCTGAGTTAAGCGACGATACTGAAAATTTTGCATCAATAAATAATGATATTAAGGAGGCTAACATAGGATGAGTCAGTCATTTGATTTTCGTGATGTTGTTGGGTACGAGTTTAATGAATATATTCATAAAGAAACTGCATATGATTGTAGATATGTAGATATTTATGGTAATCCAAATGAAAGAACTCCAAGAAATGCCCCATATAGCTATGACCCATACGTAGTTAAGAAAGCTGCAAGATGCACACCTACATTAGATAGTGCTGTATATAGTGATAGACTATATCAATGGGATAGAGATAAATATGAAGCTGCGTGTAAACATGCTTTTAAAACCGGCGGTCAATTTTCAACCAAATCATTAGACGAAATATCTGACTTCCTTTCATACTACTTCAATAAAAAAGTTGAATGTACTTGTATGATGGAAGGTTGCAATGTTGCGACCGGTTATCCATATTGGATATTTTGTTATAAGGAGTTATAATATGAAAGCAATAGACTACGTAAATAAATATGGTGAAGATTTAACTGGCGAAGACCATGAGAAACGAAGCGAAGCTGTTAAAGGTTTAATTAATGATATGATGGGCGAGCTTAAAGGCATCATGGAGACTCGTCATGTATCAACAGACAAAGGTGCTTTTTCTGTTGTTAAAGAATTAAATCAAAAGTGGAATGCTATTAACGGAAAACTTTCAATCCCCGTATTGAGTCAAGACGGATTTAAGAAACTCATGATTCATGAAATACCTGGATTAGAAAAGTATATTTAAGGGGACTGCATTATCATGTTAAAAGATTTAACTTATAATTCTATTTGCCCAAGTTTCATATATTCAACTATAGCTATTGTGAATGGCGTTGATTTAAGTCATGAGAGTAATTATTTTGAACATTATTCGACTGGGATATATCGTCATGATGGATATGCTTTTAATTTTAATGGATTTATCGAAGAAAATTGCAATGAAAACATTATAGATAAATGGGTTGAATTCGGTGTATGTGATAACTATTCACAAATATTAGAAAAGTATGCTGATTTATTAAATAATCCTAATAAGAACTATGTTATTGGTTTATCCACGGTTAAAAGAGAAAATCAATCGCCTGAAGGTGGTTGGCGTTGGCATAAATGGGGCGAATATATCGGCACACAAAACCCTGAGCACGAATATCTGTACGATGATACTCATATTGACAAGGTTTACTGCTTCCACATTTATGAAATAAATTAATGTCATAAAACACGGATTTTTTTATAGAGGTTGTTATGAAAAAAATTGAAGTATATAATTTGCGTATCAACGGATATATTGCAAGTGGCATTGTAAATAGAACGCGTTATACAATCATATTTGACTTTATTCCTACAGAAAAAATAGCAAAAATGGCAATTAAAAAAGCCGCAAAGGCAAATGGTTGAGCAAATAAAATAATGATTTAATATGGAGGTAAATTAAATTATGGATTTAGGTGCTTATGCTCAAATTGAAGATTTATCTGAAATCGCTAAGGCTAACGGAATAGAGGTTCCTCGTTTAAGAGGCTACCGTTTAATGAAAGATGAAGAACTAGTTAAGGATTCGCTGGTTAAATTACTTAAAGATGCAGAACGCGATGTATGTGAGCATCTTTGTTGTTCAATTCCATTTTGGAGTCCAAATTCATGTACTTCAGAGTTTAGTTGGCGTACTGATTTAAAGCGCGATTATTATATGACTAAATCAGGCGAAATTCGTTGGGATAGAATCCACGGTAAGAAGCGTAAAATACTTAAGTTTGAAATTAAAAAGAAGCAACGACGTATTTTAAAACAATTTGAAATATTCAATAAGTATGCCGGTAGAGAAGATGTTTTATATATTCATGCGAGAATCGGTGGAGGTAACTGGGATTATTACGGTGGACCTGAATTAGCTAAGCAGCCCTGGTTTATCGAAAAAGTAGATGATTACTTTGATAACACATATTGTGATATTTATGCAAGAATAAAATAATAACAATGAGGTAAATAAATATGTCATTATATACTAAATATATTTGTGTAGGTAATTGTCCTGAATTAGATAGAGATAATGAACCACACTGCAGATGCTTTAATCCAGATAAAGCTTACACTGACTATCCAGACGGTTGCCCTTGCGGTAACACTCCTAAATGGGTTGAGAATACCGCCGAAAATAGAGAAAAATATGACGTGAGGTAATTTATGCGGGGAATGTATTATTTCTATAAAACTATTACTATTGAATCAATTGAACCCGGTTCAAATGAAAGACCGTTACTTATATGTCGTGAAAAATGCAGTATGCCCGTTGATCGCATGCCATCTGATGACTATATTAAATTTGACTGGCATTGCAGTTTAGCTGATGCTATAAAACGTGTAGAAAATCGTGAAATGCTACCAGAAGATGCGTTCATGAATATACCTGAAGTATCACGTCTTAAAATATTTTACGATTATGGAACTAATTGCGCTACAGTTAATTATCGTGGACGTAAAATAAATGGATTACTTTCAAACCACAAGTATGCTGTTTTAGTAAGATATAGTGAATATGTTCCTACTTTAGAAGAAATGATGAATAAGCCTTTTGATGAAGTAGTTAAATACGCGATTGCTTGTAGAGAAACTATAGAAAGGAAATAGTTTAGTATGCACTATAATTCTCAAATAAATACTGCATTACAAATTTGTTATGCAGCGCATTCAGCACAACTTGATAAATCTAATGTACCGTATGTATTCCATCCGTTTGCGGTGGCTACTACATTAGAAGAGCCTACAACTACGAATGAAATAATTACTGCATTATTACATGATGTATTTGAAGATAATCCTGAAATAATTAAAAAAGACTGGTTCAATAATTTTTACGTTACTTTGGATGATGAGGTCAAAGAGGCGCTAAATTTATTGACTCATGATAAATCAATTAGTTATGACACATATATATTTGGAATATCTCAAAATAAAATCGCAACAAAGGTTAAGTATGCTGACTTATGTCATAATATGATATTGAGTAGATTAGATAAATTGACCACCGATGACATGAATAGATATATGAAATATCAAAAAGCACTTTCTTATTTGCGAGACCGTGGTACTTGGGATTGAGGTGAAATTAATTATGTCGATGAAAATAGTAGTGACTGAATTACCAGAAGAACCAAAAGATTGTTTATTTTCAGAACCAATTAAAGGTCAACTTGATAAAGCTTATGATGCTATGAATGATGATTACTCAGATATAAAGTATAGATGTATATTGCGTCCTCATATTGATGAATACGATGCAATTAAACATGCGCTTGGTAAACCTGCAAATATTTTATGTAATTGTAAAACTTGCAATTTTTTACATTTATCGAATCATTGGAGCGATGAATAGTGAGTAATCGCTCGGGTAGACAAAAATGGTATGCAATTGCTAAAGGTATTGGTGCTCCTTGCGTAGTAGACTCTTGGGATGAAGCTAGCAAACGTGTTACCGGTGTAACAGGCGCTAAACATATGAGTTTCTATGATAAAAAAGAGGCGGAAGATTGGTTAAAGAATCCATTATATCCAAGTGAACGCTCTAAGTTAAAGAAGAAGGGTAAATCTACTATGGGTCGTATATCTATAGCTGAATCTAATTTTATAATAAATCCTAATATGCGCACTGTTTATATGTACACTGATGGTGCCTGTAAAGGTAATCCAGGTCCTGGTGGTTGGGCATGCATATTGAAATATAATGGCCATGAAAAAGTCTTATCAGGCGGAGAACAGGAAACGACAAACAATCGTATGGAGATAGAAGCGGTTCTTCAAGGTCTTATAGCTTTGAAAGAAGATGTCAATCTTATTATAACCACAGATTCTAAATATGTTATTGATACAATTGAAAAAGGCTGGGCTAAAAATTGGAAGCGACACATGTGGAAAAAGTCCGATGGCTCAGATGCCGCAAATTCTGATTTATGGGATGATATGCTGTGTATGCTAGAACCCCATAATTATAAATTTGAGTGGGTAAAAGGTCATAACGACCACCCTGAAAATGAACGTTGCGATAGATTAGCTGTAGCTGAGTCTAATAAATTTTAGCATTGATAGATAAATAATTAGTAGAGGTAATTTGTATTATGAATTATAACAATATGACTTATTCCGAAATGATTAGTTATTTAGAAAATAATCCAGGTAGGAAAGTTACTCATCATTTATTTGCTCCCGGAGAATATATTTGGAGTAATGGATTTATTGTATATACTGAAGAGGGTTACATGTTTGATGATTTACATTATATAAATAATGGCCTCAAAATTCGTAAAGATGGTCAGTGGTCTGATGGCTGGTCAATAGTGAAGGAGTAATAATTAATATGAAAATAGATTTTAATAAAAAAGTTACTATATCCGCTCAAGTAGACACAAAGTACTGCAGGACTATGTTAAACACCGCTGGATTTTCAACGTGTGATAAATCAGATGATGAAGTTATTAGTGACGCTATTTCATTAATATCTGCTTACGGTTTTAATATTGTTGATACTACTATTGCTGATAATAAAACTACAGCATCAGATGAAAAACCTGATATACACAACAATTGCAATAATTTTTAGGAGATACAATATGGCAGCAAGAACACTAGATAATTGCAGTTTAATACAGAAGATGATTAAATCAGGTGTAGGTGAACCTGAACAATATCATAATATAAATAAATGTTTAGGTTATCAGCGTAGTGAGACTAATGACGAGCCTTGCGAAATTTGTAAAAGATGCAAATACAATCTGTCATTTTGTCATGATGATTGACTAAATATTAATATATGAAAACGATATCTTTAATTATTTATGTGAGGGGTTTTAGATATGCCTACAAAAGGGATAGATAATTCAGAATTAAAAGAATTGTTGGATTTAGTAAATAAGTTATGTAATGATGGTAAAGAATTTTATGAAAAGCTTTCTTTACTTTCTGGACAATTCAGCGGTATTGAAAGTATAGATTACGCTAAAGAAAAATTTCTTAATTTCTTCGGCGAAAATAATGAGATGGCTCTTACCTTAGCTAAACTACAATTAATTTTAATGCCTGAAGACGTTGGCGTTATTACAAATTTTGAAAAAGATTCAAATTAATAATTTGGAGGCTAAATTACATGTCAGTTGTTGATTTAAATGATATGAACAGCGATATTGATATAAATAAAAAAGACATTATAAAATTTGATATGAAACCTTTACAGGATTTTGTATCATTAGTTAAAGATAATCCAACACTTCCAGTGGTATGTATGACTGACGCTGATATTGCTGCTGACTTAGGTTGCGGACGGTATGCATCTGTTATAGGTACCAGTCGCGTAGATAGATATATTTTATGCGGTGAACGAATTTATTTTTACGATGTAGATGATAGATTCGATTTACTTAATCATTTATTTGGTTTTGACAATATTGATAAATTAACTGATTTAGAACAGATAGACAAGTATCGCAATTTACCGTGGATTGACGCAATAATTGTAAACATTGATGAATGCGGCGATGAGTTTGTTCCTTTAAGGGAGTTTTAAATTATATGCTAGATGTTATTAGTAAATTACCAGCAACATTTGCAATCGCATCCGTAATATTTTTATTAAGTTTATTTTTAATAGTTAGAATTCGCAATAGAAAATTATCTAAAGAATTATTTAATTCATGCTTTAAAATTAGTATTGTATGCGGCGTTTTATGCATGATATTTTTGGTAATAAACATTATAATATTAGGTGTGATAGGTTATTAATATGCATACACAGAGTTTAATAAACAGATTAACTTATAAAGCAGTATCTATAGTTAATAAAGAATGGATAGAAGGAAGTCCATTCTTTTCTAGTTTAGGACAGGTTGGTTTAGCGAATCCTAAAGAATTTACAAATATTTATCCTCGTGATAATATTGGCGAAAATGTAGTCGCTGTTGATTTTTTCTGCGTTAAAGTATTTCCTCAAACAATCTGTCAAGGTTTAGACGTTTTCGTAAGAAATGACTATGGCGAATTAGACATGTTATTTGAATGTGACATAATTCAATTTACTCATAATGATGAATCCGTAATCGGCTACATTGATTACATAACTGGTACATACGTTATAGCAAATGTAGACGATTCTGATAATCCAAAATTACTTTGCAGATTAGATGAATTAAATAAAACATTAGAAAATAATAAATTTGTATTAGAAGGCGACATAAAAATTATTGGAAACATTTTCGACAACTTTAATTCAGAAGAATTAAATTTAAAATCAGATTTTGAAAAACGTGAATTTTCTCAAATGATTTACCAACATAAATCAAAATATATTTCATAATAGTTGTGGAGGCAATATGACAAAAGTAAAATGTCCAAATTGCGGAATAGAATTTGAATTACCTAAATGTAAAACATGTGTATATTTAAACGGTGAGAAAAAATCTGTCGGCATTGAATGCACGTGTCCTAATAAGCAGTGGTTAAGACCCGTAGCTAAATATAAAAACCCAAACCAATTTGCCTGCCTATATTACGTAGCAGATATAAATAAAATAGAACAATTTCATGTAACATTTACGATAGGAGATTAATTTAATATGAAAGCACACATGCCAAATGCAAATCCAATATTAACTATACCGGAGGAATTAAAAGATAAATCAAAGCAAATTAAATTCGCATACACCGCACTACGTAACATGATTTACTCTTATCAAGTGATTTCAGGCATTAAATCAGACGCAGTTGATTTCGCAATAACATTAGTAAATTCATTTAATCAATTAGTTGAAACTAATAATTTAAACATGTTTAAAGATAAGAGTGAACAAGAAGCTTTTTCTAAATTAATTTGCAGTTTTAACAGAAACGCAATGAATCGTAATGAACATATAGTTATGTTAAGAGCGCAACTTAAACCCCATAAAGGAACTACCAAAGAACAATTACTTGCTATATATTGTCAACTTATGCTAGAATGCTCTTTACAAATGCAGAATGGTATTCTTACACAGCAAATTGTTGAAAGTGTATACGATGAATTGATGAAGAAAATGTTAATAGCGGCAAATCCAACTTTAAAACAATTTTTTGTTACTGACATTGTAGATTTATTCAATAAGATATAATTGCGGAGCAATTAATATGATTAGAGAAATAAGTGAATCATTAAAGTCTGCAACACCATATATGCTAAGAAATGATGGCGAACTATTAAATTGTGGCATTATACATCCATATGTAAAATATATAAAGCAGGATAGAAATAAAAATCAAATAGTTGATTTATTTTCAAATAGGCCCGATCATTTATTGTGGTTTTTTAATAATACTAAAGTTGATACTACAAAACGTGATATTATTGATTTTGCATCTGCAGTAGTAAATGTAAATCCTTATAATTTAAATGATGACATAATTAGTTCAATTAAAAATTCTTACAATTTAACTAATAAAGTAGGTTCACAATTTGACATTGAATCATTATTTGAACAGTTAACTGATGAGACAAATCAGGAATTTTGTCGAGTACGTACGTCTAACATTAGGTGGGGCGGTAATGATGGCTCTATATATTTTAGAATAAGCTCAATTGGTTTTAATTGGTTTAATATAATTTGGAACATAGTATATAATAACAAAGATTTTATAAGTACGGTGAATATCTGTAAAGATTTACAAACTTTTGGTGGAGAACTAACTTATTATAAACACAATAATAAAGTTATGTCAAATATGCCAATTGATGATTTTATTAAATTGTCAGGTAATCCAGTAATTGAAAAAATAAATATATTTGAAAAAAGGTTAAGCGAGGGTAAATCTTTAGTTGAAACTTTCGGAGAACGACATCCTATTCATATTCATAGATGTATAAATTTATTTAAAGATGATTATTTAAAAGAAAATTTTGAATAACTATAGATTTTAATTTATTAGATAATCCGTTGATTTGGGAAACTGAATCAACGGATTATTTTTATGTATATACTTACAACAACGTACAATAAATTATGTAAGCGTTGTATTTATTTTTATGATTAAAATATTTTAATAAATTAGGAGGTGCAATATAATGCTTGAAAAATTAAAGAGTAGAAAACTTTGGGCTGCAATCGTTGGTGTAATTGTTGGTATAGCAATTACATTTGGTTTAGACCAAGGTGCTATTTCTACGGTATCCGGTGCAATCGTTACAATTGCATCTACTTTAGGTTATATGGTATCTGAAGCTAAGGTAGACGCTGCAAGTGTTCAAACTGTAATCGATAATTCAAAGATACTCGTAGATGAAGTGAAGAAAATTATTAACGGATAATTCATTGATGAGGAGATGATCTTTAGTTATGAAAAAAATTAACTGGAAAGTAAGATTAAAACAACCGTATTTTTGGATTGGTTTAGCTGGCGTAATTTTTACAGCTACTGGTTTAGATGCAACTACTTTTACGAGTTGGGGTGCAGTATGGGATGCGTTCATAGGATTTTGGAAAAATCCATACATGATTATTTCTGTAGCTCTGGCTATTATAGGTGTTATCACTGACCCAACAACGGCTGGATTAGGAGATAGTGTTCGTGCTCTTGAGTATCCATCACCGAATAAAGATAAAAAGTATTTACAACCTAAATACATAGATGAAGATAGTGAACAGTATCCTATGACTGACCCTACTTATAATTGTGACTGTGAATCAGTTGAAGAAAATGAGTCAACTACTTAAAGTAAAAATGCGTCAATTGACGCTAAATTATAATTTTAATGTTTAGGAGGCATTAATATGGCAAAGACAATTATTGAACAATTAGACATTGAGTTACTTGAGGGCGAAGAAGTAAGTGAAGATACTTTGTCCGAATTAAGTGACGGAAAAGGAGAAGATGAATAATGAGTAATTCTGCATTAATTGCTAAAGAAGTTCTTTCACCCAGTTATAATGATAGAACCGAAAAAATTACAAAGATAACATTCCATCATGCCGCTGGTGTATTATCTGCTGAATCACTTGCAGGTATTTTTGCAAATCCTGCTCGTAAGGCTAGTGCAAACTACTGTATTGGTAATGACGGTACTATAGTTTTATGCGTACCTGAAGATAAACGTGCGTGGACTTCAGGTAGTGCTTGGAATGACCAACAGGCTATTACTGTTGAAGTATCTAACTGTGAAATTGGCGGGGAATGGAAAATATCTGATGCTGCTCTTAAATCATGTATTCAACTTGCAGCTGACGTTTGCAAACGCAATGATATAAAGAGCCTTGCTTACACTGGCGATAAGAATGGCAGCCTTACCACCCATAAGATGTTCCAAGCAACTGCATGTCCTGGACCATATCTTGAAGGTAAATTATCATATATTGCAGAACAGGTTAACGCTATTTTAAATCCCGCGCCTGTAGCACCTGCAAAACTTACAGCTCAACAGCTGGCTGAAGGTATGAAGAGAGGCGACTATGGTAACGGTGCAGCACGTAAATCTAATCTTAAAAAGTTAGGTTATACTGATGCTGAGATTCAGGCCGCTCAGGATATTGTAAATGGAAAAAATAAGGTTGAAACTGCACCTCCGGCGCCAGCTAAATTGACAGCTGAGCAATTAGCTGCTGAGATTAAAGCTGGCAAATGGGGTAATGGTCAGGCTCGCAAAGATAATCTTAAAAAAGCTGGCTACTCCGACGCCGAAATTAAAGCAGCTCAGACTATTGTTAACAACGGCGGTTCTGCCCCTAAAACAACGGCAGTATATCATACTGTAAAACAAAACGAGAATCTTAGCACTATTGCTAAACGTTACGGTACTACAGTAAACAAAATTGTTGCATTAAATCAAGGTTTAATTAAGAATCCAAATATTATTCGTACTAATTGGAAGATTCGTGTAAAATAAACATTAATTAATATTTGACGTATAGCTCAGAATATTTTATCTTTAATTCCTTTCTGTTTTGTATTCTGAGCTTGTCCTATATTCCTCCTTAATTTTTTGCTCACTAATAGGGTTGTATGAGGCCATAATTTAATTACTTGGTCTGTGCAATCCTATTAGTGTTTTATTTCATAAATAAATAAATAAAAACTTTATTGGATTACAATAAATTATGTAAACGATATATTTGCATTTATAGGAGGGTTTTAGTATCATATGATAAGAAAGATAGATTTATTAGAATCTTCACAAAATATAGATGTGAATAAATTGAGGGAACTAACTAAGCAACAAGTTATGAACTACATGTTATTAGCCAGACGAACTAGAGAATATGTAAAATTTAGTTTAGGCAATAGTTACATCATGGTTCAATTTAATCGAGATGGTTCCGTACATCTATTAAGTAACATTCGATTTGAATCTGCATTCCAAAGAGAGTTATATAGATTAGATTCAATCGGATTTAATATGAGTTCTTGGGCGTACTTCATATCTTATTGGATGAATCGTTTCAAGCAAAAAGAATATATAAATAATAAAAGAACATAAAATATTAAATTATTTAAAATTATATTTGTATAAAGGGGTCTGATTGACTACTATGAACGAATTAAAAACTATCGTTGAATCTATTGGAAAATTTAAAGTATCTAAAATTGAAAACGGTTTAACCCGAATTCATGCCCATGATAGTAGATTTACTTTAGGCGCAGTGTGCAATGAGAGTAATATATCTGGTTCAATTAGAACTAAAGAAGGAAATACTCTTTATCAAACTAAATTAGAAAATGAATCATTTGATACAATTAAAAATAAAATAGCTGAATTATGTACAATGTATAAGCGCGCTTCTGAAGCATTTTCAGAAGATGTTAAATCTGATGTAGAAAAAACTGATAAAAGTAAACAAGTGCTGTTGGACGATACTGTTTTACCTGGAATTGAAACAATTGACACTGATGGTAAAGTAATTGTTGATTTAGGTGGACGCATTGTTGCTAGTGCGGAAGGTGAATCCCACGACATCGATGACATAATTGTAGAAGATCCTGTCACCAGTCCATCTCACGATACTATTGAAACCGCTGAAGATAAGGGTATGAAAAAAGATAAACCTAAATCAGATAATGATGATTCAGATTTAGAAATTGATTCAGAGAAATCTGAGACGGTTGATGACACTGAAAATGTTGATGCTGAAGAAGTGGACAATGACGCTGATTTGAATGATGATGATGCAGACGTTGACTCTACTAATACTGATGAAAACAATACTGATGAATCCAATGATATTGAAGACAAGATAGAGGATTCTTCCAAAACAGCATCAAACTTCAATGATGTTAAATCAGAACTTATAAAATTAGCTGATACCGTTGCAAGTCTAGTTAATGACTTCGACGATACTGATGCTGACAACAAATTAGTTGCAACTGGTCTATCATCGCAGTTATATAATATTGCGTTAGACGTATCTGCATTTGTTGAACAATTTACAACCAAATCGGATTTAGATATTAATTCTAATATTGAAGATAGTAAATCTACTGCTGACGATTCTGAAGAATCAGACGAAGTTAAAGAAAGTTTATGCGTACCTTCAAAAGTAGATTATATTGATATGGCACGTGGTGGTATAAACCAGGCTAGAAAATATCTTTCTGCAGATCCCGAAAAGTTTGGTTACATAATTGAGATGCTCTCTGACTTAAATAGTGAGTTAGTTACTCAATTTAAATAATTTACCTTTATTATTTATTAAATTAACTAGAGGTGAATTAATGATGATTAGAAAGATAGTAATCGCTGAAAATTTAATAGAAGACGATACACATCGTGACATTGAGGAAATAACTAAAAAAGTAAATAAAGCTGCAAACGATACAGAGTTACATTGGCAATTATATCGCAGCTCATTAACTAGAACGATGTTACCGTTGGAAAGATATCGCGATTTCGTGCGTCAATACGATTATTTCATTGACGCCGTAAAACATTATTACTATGATGATAATAATATGACAGCTAAAACTAATTTTTTAAATGTTATAAATATGTTAGAACGTAGTCGTAATGAATTTGATAACATTTTACCAAAATGTGTATTTACTAATTTGGAATACGCAATAGATCGTTTATCTAGGTATATACAAACAAACTTTTTAGGAGACTAGTATCTAATGAAATTGATATATTATAAAAATAAAACAATTATTGAAAAATCTGATAAGCAGTCATTTGTATTTGATGGCAAAGTTAATTTGTCTGAAAATATAAAACTTAAAAATTGTAAAGCGTTTGAATCAGTCGAATCTGCTAAGGATTTTATTGATTTTGGTGATACAGATGAAAATGATTTACCTAACATTGTATATCAAATTATTATAAATCCTGGTTCTGAAGATGAAGAGATTCAAGAACTCACTGATGAAAATCTTGCACAGGAATTATTTGACGGTCTTAAGATAGACCCGGCACCTAATTATAGAATGATAAAATTAGTTAAATACGATTATGCGCAGGATTATGAAGAAATTCTCGACTTTGAAGATTACGCAGGTGAAACTGCGGTTCCTGATAGACCGATTAATGAAAGTTCTGAGAGTGAGTCCGGAATTTCAACTGAATATGAAATATTAACTCAATTGGCTTCCATTGCTAATTCAGCTAAAAAGTATTATGAATCATTTAATAAATCTCACAGTGTTGATGATGTTGACGCTGCAATATCTAATATCGGTAAAATGATTGATAATTTAAAAGCATTATATGGTAAGTTGGTGTAAACTATGAGTGATATTAATTTAATTACTGAAGAAAACGATTCTGAAGAATCAACTCTAAAAAACGTATTTGATATGATGCACCCCTTAAAGGATTTGCAATCTGACGCGTTTGAATATTCACTTTGGTTTAAAGACAGAAGTCGAGATAAAAAATTTAATTTATTTAATGACCGAGGCGAATTAGAATACACTGAAAAAAATAATGATACAGTTATGTCAATATTATTAAAAGTAGAGCCTAAAAACGATGAATTTTCTGTATTGGTTAGTTGCAAGCTTGATCGTAACTCGCCAAAGTATAAGGGTGAACAAAAAATTAGATTAAGAAATTTCGTCAGTAAATCGTTTGATTATCGTGATTTTTCTAGAGTTATTGAAAAATGTATTGATAATTTTGACTCTGATGACGATATTGATTCTATGAAAAAGATTTATAAAAAAGCCGGTTGCCCAGATGAGGATGAATTTATCAATCAGATTTCTGCGCAAAAGGTAATAAAAGATGAGGGCATTACTGAAAATGACGTGAAAAATACCGTAAAAGACATGATAAATAGTTCAAAATACGGATTAAAATATTTTGACAGCATGATTTCTGGGCATGTATTTAAATATGATAAAATTGCTGACGATGTATTTAAAGTCTTCAAAAACGGATGTTAAGTTATAATAAATAAAATAGGCGGTTAAATAAAATGACTATAAATGAATTGAATTCACGATGTGTAGAAATACATACCGGGTTAGAAATGGAAATCCATGACTTAAAGAATACGACTGATAATCATGCAACAGAATTAAGTAGGTTGTCAGCCAGTATCGATATGATACATTCTTTAACAGCGGCAGTTGATAAATTAGCAATTAACATGGATAATACATTACAAGAATTAAAACAGCAGGGCAACAGAATATCTTCATTAGAAAGTAAACCGGCGAAACGCTGGGAATCTCTAATTGAAAAAGTTATCACTACTGCTGTTGGTATTTTATTGGGTTATTTATTCAGTAAACTAAATATAAAATAAGACTATATGATTCATTAATTTTTGGAGGGACTGACATGGCCGGAGTTCGACTTATTATAGATTTGCCTGAAAATGAATATCATAAATATTCATTTGAAATGTGGCAATACGGTTATAAAATTGGTGAATGTACATATAATAATTTAAATGAAGCGAGAAGATTTTATGCCAGTAACGGAGATTGTATAAATTTTGCATTAAAATTATTTATTGATGATGAATTAATAGATTTCACTAAAATGTCAAAATATTTAAAAATTTCAGATGCTGACAAGTATTTATTAAATCTCGCTTTTTAATTTTATATAATATATGATATTAAATTTTTAAGGAGAACAGTTTAATGAAAAACATGAATTCAGTAGCTGCAATACCTATGCATAATTCAATTACGCATAAGTATGATAAGAAAATCACTGAAAATAACTCAAATAATTTTAATTCAAACACTGTAACGAGTAAATATTATAAAGATTTATGTGATAGCGTTAGTTATAGACTTACGTATAATTCTGATAATTTAGAATATACATCTGATTATAAGTCAGCGCGAAACTTAATTAATGAAATTAAGACATTTTTTGAAAATAGAGATTTTCAATTAGTGTCATCATCTTATGATGATACTGAAGATTTAACTGTATATATTTATAATGCAACTATTGCTGGCGTAAATATTAAAGCTGAAATTAGATTAGATGAATCTGATTGGGATAATGAGTCCAGCAAAATAACTATTAATATTACTGCTAATTCAATTTAATAATTATAAAAATTAATTTAGATTCGAGGTGTTAAGACGCGTGATTATAAAACTTACTGAGGCGACAAATCAAATTGAAGCTCCGGTTAATTCAATATCTATCGTTGATTTAATTAAGCAGGCGTACGAAAAAGGTTTGTTTAAGAGGTTACGATGCAATGGCCGAAAGAACGCCGCAACTATGGACATCAGCGGACTAGATAAGGACAGACTAATTGCTTATTTTGACGGTAGAAAAGAATTCACTCGTGAAGATAATCTTGATGGTGGTATTCACTCTGCCGAGTTTATTTCTAATGAATACGACGTTGAAATATTTGATTCGTTTATTCAAATATATCGATTGGTAGACAATGAATCATTACGTAAAATTACTGCAGATGATTTACAGAAATTATTAAACGAAAAACCTTAAATATGAACATCATAGTGTAGATATAGCCTATATATCTGTCAATAAAATATATGAGTTTAGAAAGTGAGAATTTAACAATTATGATTATTAATTTAACTAAAGACGCATCAGTTAATAATGTTACATTAACTGAAATGAATAAGGCTGACTACAATAATGCCATGCGTGAGTGGGAATCTCAAGTGAGTCAAGCCTGTGACAATGACTCACTACCGTCAATTGCTAATGAATTAACTACTGCACTGAGATATTCCATCCCAGAATATAAACAATTTGCTGAAAAGGAAGCAAATCATGATGTTGAACATATGTCAATGTCATCTATATTTGAATCAAAAGCAAAGAAAATTTTAAGCATGTATGCAGAATTAATTAAAACGTTTAAAAAGCCAACAAACTTTACTGCACCATACAGTATTATTTCTCGTGCTATACGTTCAGTACTTGAGGACTATACCGATAACAGTGACGCTATGCGTAAAATTGAAAAGTATTCTGATATGCTTCAAGATGTTAATCACATAGAAGCTGATAAAAAAATTATAAAGGATGCGCTAAAAACGTTTTTTGATACTGTAGGTAATAATTTAGCTAGAGATTATCAAATGTTAAAAAAGAAAACGCCCAGTACTTTATTTGAATCTAAATCTATTAAAGAGAGCGCTGAAGTAAGTAGAGATGAAATGATTAACACTATATGGGAAGCTCCGTATAATACTAGAGTATTTGAAGATGTTGACGCAACATTCGAACCTACTTTGTGCAAATATCTGAATTGCACAGTTGATGATTTACATTCTGGTGAAAATAGTGGTTTCGACGTCGAAGATGCCCTGACTGAGTTACCTGATGCTGAATTAATAAATTGTTATAATGATTATGTATCTCACGTGCTTAGTTATTTGAATATGAATAATATTCATAGTCTTACTGATGATGATATAACGTTCTTGAAAGATTTAGGTATACCTGTTTATGATTCATATAAGTTTTATGATGAAGAAGATGCAATAAATACTATTGATAATGTATATTTTAATAATCATGATGATAAAAATTATCGTATTGCATTAAGTAGAATCATTCGTAGTTGTGGGGCAAATGGTTATCCCGTT
Organism: Candidatus Limenecus sp.; assembly: GCA_045531805.1. Classification (GTDB taxonomy): domain Bacteria; phylum Cyanobacteriota; class Vampirovibrionia; order Gastranaerophilales; family Gastranaerophilaceae; genus Limenecus. The sequence goes on from JAZSES010000168.1 coordinate 24,142, forward strand.
GACGGAGAATTCTATGGAGAGACTTATTGGGATTATGAAAAAGCCCTAGAATTGATTGATGTGCTTAATTATATAAATAAAAAACAAGTGAATGAATCTAAATCTATTAATGAAGCAATAAGTGAAGATTCTCTTCCTAATGGTTGGCAAAAAGATGAACGCACACTTAATAGATATACATGTCACAATGATAGATTTTTTGCTTCTGCATCTATCTCAAATAGTATGGCAGACCCTCGAAATATACAAACAATAATTCAGATAATAGATAAGGTGAACCCTGATAATGCTCAACAAAAAGTAGACATTGTAAAAATATCTGATGTCGATACTGAATGGGACAACGTGTTACTTAATACTATTATTAAAGCTAATAATTTGATGAAAGAATTAGTTGAAGATGAACCATTTGATGAATCTAAATCTATTAACGAAGCAGCTAACCCTGAAAACGCTGAGATGAATAAGATGATTGCTAACACCATAGCAACTAAATTACATCGTACTCCTAAATTTAAAGCAGAACTTGAAGCCGCAGGTTTAAAAATAATCGATAATGGTTGGTCAACATATAATAACTGGGCTGTAGAAGGTCCTAATGGCAAAACTGTTTGCCTCTCTAAAGGACGAGATAATAAACCTAGAATATATAATGGTCCCGGAAGCATTGCATCTAAAGATGCTGTAAACGCATTTGATTTCGTTAATTATCTATGTATTGATAGAACCGATAGAGATGATTACATACAGCATGGCGGTGTTGGAAGAACAAATGGCCGTGCAATGATTTATCATAGAGACGGTTCAGCAATTGAACCTGACTATTCGCCTAAATCTAAAACTCAACAATACCTAGATTTGCGTAAATCAGAAAAAGACGCTAATAATATGATATCTCATTATGATAGAGATATTGAACGCGCTAAAGAACAGATCGCTAAAATTCAAGCAGATATTGATCGTTGGGCTGGTTATAAATCTAATGAACGTCAAAAAATTATTGATAAATTAAATGAGATTGACACATTACTTAAATCCGCTGGTGTGCGTACAGAATCATTAATGAAATTAAAAGTTAATGAAGAGTACACTGTTGAAAGCGATGAATATTATCCAATTGCCTTTAGATATTTAGACAGCGAAATTATTGATATTTGCGGATATGCTAGAGACAATTTAAAAAATATGAATGAAGCTGAATTAACCTCTGTGGTAAATGCTTGTCGTAAATTTTATAATGAGATTGATGAAATCGCTACAGATGTTAAAAATCGTAATTCATAATTGAGGTGAACATTTTTATGTCAGTAATAAAACTTTCTGAAAATTATGATTCTAATGAAGTAACATTCTTTAGAATCACTTACAAACCTTCTGAAACTGCAAAATATTATAATACCAATTTAATTAAAGCAAGTTCTGCTAGTGAATCTAGAGAGAAACTATCAAAGATTAAACCTGATGCAATATTTGTTGGAGCATCTCCGGTGTTTAATGGCTCAGAATTAAAAAGTTTACTTGACAGAGGTATGCCAACTATAGGTGAGCCTGTAGATGAAGCATACATAGTTGAACCTGAGGTAGATTTATTTGATGATGAAGATTCAAGACCTTATAATTACAATTCTTCTGATAGTAATCTTGACTGGTGTGAATGCAATGACTGCGGTTGGTACGGAGACTCTGATGAGTTAATAAATAATGAATTATGTCCTGATTGCGGATGTGGTGATATTATTCGTGAGCCCATGACTGAGGCAATGAAAAAATCAATCAAGCAGAGTATTAAAGAATCATCGGGACACACTTACAAATATAATATTAATTTTGGACACTGGATAGGCGCAAAAAACTTTTCAAATAGAACTGACTTAATACGATTTCTAAGAACACATGTTATTGCTGCACAATCAATTATAACAGAATCAAGAAACTGTACAAGTGATTACGAAAAGACTATGCATATTGAGTCTAATGAGACACTAAAAAAATTTAATTTAAGTCCAAATCAAACGCATGAATTATTTAAACAAGGTTATACTAAAATTGAAAAAGATCCCGCGCTTGATGAACAAATTCAAAGCAATACTAATGATACTGATTATCCAAGATATGCTGACTGTTGGTACGGTTGGTATCAACCTTTAGGTACTCCAGGTAATCCAAATCGAGATAAAGTTTGGGTATATTTCCCATGCACAGCAACTTATGACCATGATGAGGCTAAGAGTTGGTTTGAAGATTGTATTCCAATGTGTAAATCATCTAAATTCTGTGGCACTCGTCTTTTAGGTCTATGCGCTAGTGAAGGTATGAAATTATTAGATGTATCTAATTGCTTACCAGATGATGTAAGTTGGGATGATATAATATCTCAATCATCTGCATCTAAATATGTTTCAGAACAAATGCAACGTAACCCCGAAGAAGATGGCTGGCCTGATATTGTAAAAGATAATACATCCCAATTTTTTAATCGTGCTGCATCTATTAAATATGAAATAGATAATTGTGTACGTGGTGCTTATGCAATTAAAGGTGATAAGACTGAAGATTTAATTTCATCACTCAAAGATTTGCGCAGTGATTTAGACGGCGCTATTAAAGTGTTGTCTATGGATGCTAAACATATTAATGAATCTATAGACGATGAAACTATTGAGGATATAGATAATTTTATATCTGATGTAAAATCTAGATTCCCAGGTTCTGAAGCTATATATGATGGCGATACAAATACTATTAAAATTACTTTAAGCAATGATGGCCTTAATGAATCAGTAATTGACGAAGGCGTAGTTCATAATGCTGACCATATTTCAATGAAAATCAGCGACATGATTAAAAACAATAGCATTGATTATGCTACAATAACTAATCATAACGATTATGCTGATATAGAATTCTATTCTGATGAAGCAGCTAATAAAGCTAGTAAATTAGATTGGGAATCAGCGGGTTTTAGTGATTTTAAAGTAAACGGTTCAAATGCGACTGTTAATATTAAACGAGACGCTAATTTAAATGAATTTAAATCTACTATTAAAGAAGACTTATGGGATAAAGCCAGAGTAACAGACTTAGTTGCCTATTATCTTGATAGAAATAACGTACCGGTTAATACTCTTGTAAATCTAATTAAGTCACAGATGGAAAAAGAAGGTAGTAAGTTACCTCACAATATTACCGATTTTTACGACCAAGTTTATATGTCAATTGACAGTTATAATGGACAGTTTGAAGATGTATTAACTGAGGCTATTGATGAAAAAACCTTAAAAGAATTGAACTATATGTTGGATGGTATACTCGACTGTGATGCTGAGCAAGGTCTAGACAAAGATGCATTAAAGTTTTTACAATCGCGTGCAAAATTCATGAAGAAACAATTAAACAATAAAACTAATGAATTACATGAATCTGCTACGCAAAACATAAATATGGACTTATTTAGCTATATCTTAAATGAGTGTCTATCAATATATCAAAGAGGTCAATATGAATTTAGTGAATTTCCGACATATGAAGAAATAGTCGATACTTACGATGACCGAATAACAAAAAAAGATTATAATAAGGTAATTAAAACAATAAATAATTTACCTGATTTAAAATTTTACATGAGTGACGGTATTGCTTACTTGCAACTCTCGGACGAACACACTTTATTTAGAATTGATAGCGGCATTGATGATGTAAGTTATAATTTATTAATTGAAGATGCCGCCGAGGCATTTGAATCAAAAACTGGCGTAAAAATATTCGGTTTAGGTAGAAGCGGTCGACATATTTGTGTAAAGAATACGCCTGAGAATATTTTACGATACGAAGAACTCTGCGATATTCAATCTGAGTTAGAGCAAAAAGTTATAGATATTGCGAATAATTATAAATCAGACGATTTAGATGAATCTTTAAAGGAGTCAACATTGTCAATATCTGATTTAAAGGCTTTCTACAATACGTCAACTTCAATTGATAAAAATAAGTATCCTAACTTCTTTGCCTGGTATGATGATATGGTTAAGACTGGCCGCTATAAAAATGAGTCTATAGGCGTAGAACTTGAAGAGTGGGTATCTAATAGCCGACAGTCCGCAAATAACTTTGGAAGTGAATTATCAGCGTCTGCATCTAAATTAGCTGACGATGGCAAGAAGATTGACAAATTCTCAATGTATAAATTTGGTCAGTCTGTCTGTTTAGCTAAACGCAGATTAGCCGATGGCAAATGGATTGAAGTAGGTTGCTTCGATTCTGAAAAGAAAGCTCGCAAATATGCCAATAATCACATGAATGAATCAATCAATGTTGAGGATGTTGATTGTGTTCTTGAAGAAAATTGCTGGACTGTAAAACCTGATTGGGATGATTATTGCCCTCATTGCTGTAATCGTTCTCTTTCAGGCGCAGGCGATGGTCATGCAGTGTGTGATTCTTGCGGCGCTGAATATCAAATCACTGCGATGCCTAACGGAAGAGTAAAGATTATTGAATTGGAAGAATCTTTAGTTGAATCTAAACAAGCAGTTAAGAATATACTGCAGCCTTTAGTTACAAATGGTCGAGTACGTGCATTTAAGTCAGATGAAAAATGTCCTAGAGGATTTGCTTTCAAATCAGGCGACGGTAGTTCTGGTCAAGTAAGCTATAACGGTAAAGATTATGTATTTGCTGTAGTGGATGGCGAATTACGCGTTATGACTGACGCCGAAGCTGGTAGTAACTGGTCTGAAACAATATACGCAAAAGAATCACTGACTGTTGATGATACTCTTAAAATTGAAAAAGACATTGCGAATTTAATGTCTGAATCTGGCTTGAACATCGATTACGTTGATTGTTTTGCAACTCGCTCAGAGGCTATAAAGTTAAACATTAAAACTGATAATATTGAATCTATCAAAGATTTAGTTAATTCATATTGTGAAAATAATTGTTTAACTATATTAAGTGAATTTGTGGGTGCATTTGGTAATATTGTTTATACTCTGTCAAAAGATAATAGTTGCAAGGATATAAATGAACCAATAATTAATGAAGACATCAACATTGGCGACAGCGTAAAATTATCTACTCCAGGTAATGTTTATTATGATGGTCGTACCGGCGTAGTTGATTTTATTGACAATGAAATTGCGACTGTATTATTTGATGATGGCAATTTCCCGAAGATGAATAATTTTGATTTAAATCAATTAATCAAACTATAATTTATATAATAGTAGTCTGCACACAGTGATAACTAATAATTATTACTGAGTGCAGATAGTTGTATAAAAATCATTTAATTTTATATTTACATTTGTAAACAATTGTGATATAATATATAAAATAAATTTTGAGGTGAATAACTTTGAGAGATGAAAAAACTGTAAAAGGTCTGTGGGCTGTAGTTAAAATTAATGCAAACCGATCTTCTAGGCACATTGTCCCAAACTATATACCTGTTAAGATTGCTGATAATAATTTAGACAGTGTTACATTTAACGGTTGGGCGTATGGCGAGCGTTTATATGAATATCCGCGTGCGTCTATAATGATAACAGTTGATACTGAAGAGGCTGCTATGAATTATATTGATACCATTAAAAATGATAATAATGCAAACGCTAATTATAATAAGTTAAAGAACGGTGTTGATGAATCTCTTCTTCAAGACTTGCAAAAAGACCATAAGACAATTAAAGATACCTATGGACAAGAAGTTTATGACGCATTAGATACATATGTAGAAAACGGAAATGATTTAGGTGATGTTCTTTATAAAGAGTCTGAATGGAATAAGTTTGTTGATTGGGCAAAGAAAGAAAAAGGCATTGAAGTAAAATCAAAGGTTACCGAATCTAAATCTATCAAAGAAGACATTGATAACGTATTTGCAAATAATATGGAAGAATTTTGTAATAAACTTGATTTAGAGTATAAATGGGGTAATGGTATATTTTACCCCAAATGGGATGCCTATAATGAATTCCGAAATATGTTAGATGCCGCTGGAGCAAAAGATATTACATTCTGGTTCTACCAAGGCAATAATCCTGATAAAGGAAGAGGTAACCCTGACGCTGACATCTATGTTAATGTTGAAGATGAAGATTCTTACGCTATGATAGACGTATCTAAATTCCCAATTTACAATAAATCTGAATCTATTAATGAAGACTATGTTTCTGAAATGAGTAAAGAAGCTAATAAAGTTCAAGATTATCTCCACTCAATAGGATTTACATCAGCAGTCGTTAGAGTAAGTAATGGTTCTACTGAATTAGAGGTAACTGGATATTATGACCCTTATAGTATGTTAGCTATATTAGAAAAACTTGCTAAGATTGGATATAAGAGTGATGATGTTGATGGTGATTTTAGAGAAACCTCTTACGGTTTAGTAGCTGATATAACAAAAGTAAATGAAGACGCATCTAAATCTATCAATGAAGGACATCAAGTTCAAACATATAAGGGATATGAACTTGATTGGAATGAAGATAATATAGACCCTGAGGATGGGATTGCTAATTTTGATGTATATATTACTAAAGATGGTAAAACAATAACTAATAATGCTTTCAATGGGTTTAGAGCAGCAAAAGAATATATAGATGGATTGCGTGATAATTATTGGGATTATATATGGAATGTATCTCAATCTGATGCTACAAATGACAAATACGTAGATTCTAATAATTATGAAGATGCTGTAGCTGACTTAATTGCGGATATTATTGGATTACCAAGTGGCAATTATATAGGTGATTTTAATGATAATTGTCTACAAACCTCAGAGCAAATTGAAAAATTGCCTGAAATTTATAAAGCAGTAAAACAATTCGCAAAAGACCACAATATAAAAGTTAGTACGAATGAATCTAAATCTATTAAAGAAGATGTTAATGATGGTAATTTTAAATTCCAAGACCCTGAATCTTTATATGAAATAGATTCAAATGGAGGAGAACACATCACATTAGCGGCATCTGATTTATTTAATGATAAACTTAAAAAAGAAATACTAGATGCTGGATTTACATTTAAAGATGATTACACTACGGCAGATGGTGAGTTTATGTATTATTTCAAACCATCTAAATCTATTAATGAAGTAGCCGAAGTCAACAGAGAAGATATGATTAGAGCCATAAACTTAATTTGTAATGGACGACATTCTTACAGAGAAAAACTTGATTCATACCTACAATATCGCAGAGCAGAAGAGATTGAAAATTTATCTGATAGTCATTTAAGAGATTTTTATAATGAAGTAAGAGATGAATTAAAACAAGAAGAAAATCCTAATTTTAGACTTGCACAGGCATTCCATCTTGATGAATCTAAATCTATCAATGAAGGTATGAATTGGACTAGTGGGGAAGAAGAGTATGAAATTGATAGTACTCTTTCCACCGCACCTATTAACTCAATTATATTTATTAAAAAATCTTATGGTGGAAAGAATAGAACTCTTAAGTTTGAAAAAGTTTCTACTAATAAATGGGACAGTTTAACTAAGTTCAATCATAGAACTGGTTCATATGAATCAGATAAATCTTTAAAAGACAAATATATAAATGGTGCTACTTGGAAATTAGAAAAAGCTGTCGATGAATCTAAATCTATTAATGAAGATATAAATGATCCTGATGAAGTTTTGAATTTTAAGCGTGATGTTGAATCTGCAAATGATTTAATAGATATACAGAATTTAATTTGGGGTTTATCTGATGGTGTAGCCGAGGAAAGTATTCAACAAGCATTCGATGAAAACGAAACTGAGGATTTACAAGTTGTAAAAGACGCAGTTATACGTGAATTAGATATTTATCTTGAGGATAATGAATGGCTTGGCGAAAATGTAAATGTTAATGAATCTGAAACTCGTAAGCGTATATCTTATAGAGGATATATTATACGTCCTCGTAAATCAGATGACGGCGAATTATATTGGGATATTATAAAACCCAAATGGAGTACTACAGAGCCTATATGGGATTGGTGCGACAGCGTTGAAGAAGCAAAGCAGTGGATTGATTCAGATAAGGATGAACCTTTTGAGGAATCTAAATCTATTAAAGAAGATTGCTGCCCTCACTGCGGCAAGCAATACGCGGAAGATGGCAGATGTTATAATCAGGACTGTGATGCATATGATCCTATTAGCCAGTATTTCGATGAGCCTAATGAAGAATTAAATGAATCTTCTGCAGACGTAGAATTAACTGAAGATGAAAAAGACGATATTTTATTTACCGTCGCTATGGGATTTGAGTCTGGTCATCATATATATAAGGATTTTGAAGATTTTAAATCGGAGTTTGAGAATATTTCTCATGCTAAGGCTGGCTGGGAATATTATTGTGAACTCGTTAATCTCGGTCCCGCTGGATTCTACGCAGAGCATAAAGATGATTACATCTTTGATGATATGTTTATTGCTGAATATGGCGGCGAGTCAGACGAGGATGAAGGTCCTTACTTAGGCAAAGGTAAAGTTAGCGTAACAGCTTGGAGTCATTACGGTCCTGGTGAATTACCTTATTGGAGCGGTAAAAAATTCGACGCAAAAGAATGGCCTGAAATATTAAAGCATTTCGCTGATACTAGTCACGGTTCAAGACCATTTGAAGTTTTATCAGTAGATGGTTCTGAAGTATCAGGCTGGTATGTATATAATAATAAAACAGGCGAATATGTATTTACTACCAGTAATCCGCAAGAACTATTCGATAAGTTTAATGATATTTCAGAATCAATAAATAACGATCTTGATAATATTCAAATTGTAGATAAAGCCTGCAAAGCTGCCAATATTGAATATGATGATATTATAGATGATACGTCTAGAGGTTTAGTTGTATTATATCGTGAAGATAAATCATTTAATGAGACTGAATTAAAGTCTATTCGTGATAATATTGTTAAATTATCCGCAAAATTAACAAGTTGTTCATTTGATGAAGACACTCGCAAAATTGAATTTGTATTTAATAAAAATAAAATAAATGAATCTGAAGGTAGAAAAGCTACACATACGTCGACTGTATATCTTGTAGATTATGAAGACGGGATGTCTTTACCATTCGATGACAGAGATACTGCAATAGATTACGCAATTGACTCAGACGCTAAACAAGTGGTTAAAGCTACAATGTATCATTTCTCAGATGATGAGTCTGATACTGATATTGACGGAGATAATTCTGAAGTTATTTGGACTGCTTACCCAAATCCAACTACTGAAAATCTTGAAGAATCTTCTAAACCTGATTTGTATAACGTAGTTGATATTCAAAATGATGAACACCCTGATAATTCAAGAGTATATACTCAAGCACAGATGCATGATTTTTGTAAAGAGTTAATTGAGATAGAAGAAGCTTCATCTGAACCTGAACAGTGGGCTAAACGTCCAAAGCTTGATTATGATTTGAAATCAATTACTGCAGTTCTTAAATGGTTTGATTATGAAGTTAAACCAATGAATACTATTACTGAACATTACGATGATAGTCCAGAAAATTATGATAATGCATCTAGAGTATTAGACAATATCGAGTTTGTTGCTAGAGAAACTGGTGAACTCGATGATGAGGACTGGACTAAAGATATGATGCAACAAACTGTAAATGTGTTAGACGATTCTGTGAAAGAACTTCAAGACATCGTTAATAACTTACCTACAGCTGCATCTGTAAATGAGTCGTATGATCCGTTTAACGTATATTCAGTATACGAAATAAAGAATGCTGACACCGGCGAAATTATTCGTAAAATACACACTACGTCGATAGACGAAAATGATCCAGGAACTTGGTTTGACGATGATGACATTGTCAGTCAATTTGCGGGTGACGATATCATTATTACTCGTTACGATTACGACCAAAATATGCTTGACGGTTCTAAAGTATTATATCCTGAAGAAAATGAAGATGACATAACTGAAGTATATGATTGCGATAGTGACGATGTAGGCGCTGAAGATCTTAATGAAAGTGAAACTGTTCAAAAATGGGCTATATTTGCAGATGATAAATTTCAGATGTATGTAAACGGCACTGAAGATATGGCTAAAGAAGCTATAGCTGATATGCAAAAGGCTGATGAAGAAGATAAATCATTGTTTATCGCACATGGTCTTGATATGCCAGTTTATCGCTATGAATTAGTTAAGTATGTTCAATCTGCGAACCCTGAAATATCAAATATGTTTAAAGTCGAAGAAAACTTTACGCTTCGTCAAAGTAATGGCATAGTTGGTTAATAAAACTAAATATAAATGTCTAACAAATAATTGCGCTTGGTCACTAAATAAACAATAATTTTTAGATTTGCTAAGCGCAATTTTAGTTTAAACTAAAATATTATGAATTATAGAGGTGCAATTAAATTCTATGAAATTACTAAAAGAGCTATATGAATCAGCTAAGTTCATTATTACAGAACCTTTGTTTAAAGAGTTGAAAGACTATCTTAAATCAAACAATATTTATATTGATGAATTTTATTTTGAAAATAATGAACTATTTGGTGAAATTACGTGGGGTGACTGGAAACACGAACATCACAGAGCTGATTGGTATGTAAAACAATTCTTCGCTGAACATGATATTGAAGTTCGTCATGAACAATGGACTACTGATAGTGACGGCGCAGATTGTTATTCAGCACGACATATCTGGAGATTGTTTTCACGAAACGACAATGCTGAGTCCGAAGAATTAATAGATGTTAAAGATGAAACTGTTGAACCCGTATACGTTAAAGAAAATTTAACTAACCTGTCAAACGCAAGCGCAACTACTGTAGAGGACATCATCGCTGGCATGATTGGCAATGTATCTGATGATGAAATAGACCAAAGTTTAGCTATATTTGGTAGAATAGCAATAACTCTTGGTGTAAAAGACTATGCTGATTTACAAGTATTGGTACATGATGGCGACTATGATTTAAGTCAGTTTGATACAATGTTTTCATTTAAGTCAGATGTATATAAAACTAAAAACATAAAATTATATATTATTGATGAACGTGGTAGTGATGTATTTAAAGCTGTACAAGAGGTTTACGCTGGCGGAACATATTTTATATATGCAAAAGATGTAGCCACACTTGATCGCATTGTTCAAGCCGTTGAGAAGTATAATAACAGCGATACTGAAGAAGTTTTGGACGAGACTACGAATCATCAATTAGATAATCGCGAAAAAACATTATATAATAACATTAGACAGAGACTTGGCACTACTGATTTAGCCGGTACACGTGAACAGTGGACTGACGCTGAAAAAAGAGAGTACTCTGAGATTAGATGCATCAGTATGATTCACTCTATATTGGCGTATGCAGATTCAGACTGCACTATTGAATATGTCATGAAAAATCGTTACATGAAGAGTTACATCGACGAACTCGGCGAGGATAAGGTTAAATCACTTATAGCAGATGAGATTGAAGAATTCAAAAAAGCGACCGTAAGATATGCGGGCACTGATAGTGAAGGTGTATCATACAATAAAGTTATATTTAAAGAATCATCTGACTCATCTACATACGATAACATGGAAGTATATGTACCTGGTGATGATATTCCTGCAAATTGGTATTCTAAAAAATCATATCAAGATTTTATAAATCAAGACCCTGATAAAACAAAAGATTGGATCGATTTTAATATGCTGGTCAATGACTTTATACCAGATGAAATACGATCAAATATCAATGATTTCTTCAATTTAACTTCAGACGAGTGGGAAATGCTTGCGGACAAATACCCCAAACAATTCAGACATATGACAAAGACAGTTACTGAAGAAATGACTGATTTAGTTCATGATGATTGGGAACAGCCGGATGTAGATATCGCAGTGTTTGTTAAAGGCGATTATCAAATAAAAAAATTATCTGATGACGACGCTGATAAAGAAGAATGGGAAGTTATGCATTTCAAAGGCGATACTAATGAAGGTACTTCTATGGGTAAGTACGATAATTTAGATGCTGCCAAGAAAATGGCTGATGATGACGCTAAAAAGTATGAACCTAAACTGGTTAATGAAAATTTCATAACTGAACCAACTGTAGGTAAATTATATTACTTTACAAAAAATAATAATATTTATAGCGGTACATTTAGGCGCAAGACACCTTCATGGTATTTCTTTGAAGATGAAAATGGTAATGAAATACCGGTAAGTATTTTTGCAAGTATCTCTGACATTAGAGAAGAACTTGAAAATTTACTTGGTGTTGTAGACAAATTAGAAAAAGATACGAAAATACCTATGACAGTACCAAATAGATGGACACGAGTTCCTAATCAACACGGTAAACCATTGGGTGAATCTAGCGATGCTGGCCTTAAAATATACGCCAAAAATATTAAGGTTGGCGATAAATTTGTATCTACTAAATCAGCATTATATGACTATATGCCACATAAAACATTTATTGTTACCGGTATCGAAGATATTGGTAAAGATGAATTACTGATTAGATTTGTTTCTGATGAAGGTAACGAATTTAATAAGATATTTGACGTAACGAATGTTGTTGGATTTGTCCCTAATTCAAATTTAACTGAAGATACGAATAGTGAATATGAATATCGTAAAGATACTTATTTAAAAGCTAAAGCAGAATTTGAAAAATATGGCGAAGAAGATAATAATGATGTATTATCTCGTGAAGAGAAGATGCGTATTGCTAAAGCAGAGTTTGAAAAAGTAGGCGGCAATATCACTGAAGAATATGACCCTAAAGATACTGAATTTAATGATAAGTATTTTCCTCGTGTTGATTTAAATGACAGCAATATTCATTACTATAAATTAGATAATGATGAATATGCTTATGATATGAAGAACGCCGTAGTGATGTTCTTGTTCAAAGATGAAGACGAAGTTGAGCATTTCGGAATTGATAAAGCTCCTTACAGGGTTCTTGATACTGCGGGTTTAAGTCGCGATAACTGGAATGATAGGGCTGAACGTGACGAATATCTTAGAGGATACAAGCAAGACTTAGACAATGAAACTAGTTATTTAGTTCAAGATTTTATTCAAAACGAATTGCCAATGTATAAAAAGGATATTAAATAACATGTTCAATAAATTATTTGAATTTATATCTGATGTTCAAATGGGTACCAATTTTACAATTGGCGATAGATTTATATTAGTTATAGCAAATCAAAATAGTGAAATTGAAAATTTACCTAAAATAAGATTTGACTATTCTATATTACAATCTTATGGTGAAAACACATTTCAAATAGGAATTCCAAATAATAAAACCCGTAATGAATTTAAAGTAGAAATGTCTTTGTATTATAAAGATAGCGTTTATATATTTGATATTGGAGAGACAATAGATTTAAACAAGCAACCTGAATTAATAACCGATTTAGGTTCTGATTTTGTAGAGTGTTATTTACTAAGAAATGATGAAATTTATAAATCTAAAAATCCAAATTACTTTATTATAACTAGAAAAGTTAATGGTCAACACGCAGACGCATATCGTCAAACAAAACCAATAAATATAAAGTATATTTCTAAAATTAAAAATGATTATTTAATAAAGGTATCAATACTTGATAAAATAATTGATTATCGGCGAATTTCAGAGTACTGCCCTTCAGCCAGCATTGAATTAATTGATAAGAAAACATTTTATTCTAATTTGTTAAGTAAATAATTTAATATAGGTGATTAATATGAATGATTTATTACAAACTACACATAACATATATGATATTACTTTTAATGTTAACGCCGAGATAAGCGATTATGACGGTAATGATGTAGATGAAGCTAGAGAAAATTCAAAACCAGCGATAGACAATGCTCTATCGGATTTGTCTGAACAAATTGTTAAGGCTATAAATTCAATTAATTCTAAAGCTAATGCTGTTGTATCAATAGAAGATAGCGAAATACTTATAGACGAAGACAGCTGGATTAATATGAATATTTATATTAATAATTCATTAAGTCGTGAGGACGCATTAAAATGCATATCAAATTCTATTAATTGCGTAGGAATTGGTTCAGCCGAATTTGAAACGCTTGATTATGACAACGGTTATACTGATGGATATGGGGATAACATTCCAGCTTGCTATCAAGGATGGACTGAATATCCCGAAATCGATGCATCGGTAGATGTTCAATTAACTGTAGTTAGTTGGTCTGAAACTGTAGATTAATTTTAATAGGTGATAATAGCTTGCATAAATTATATTTAAACTATTTACATTTGTAAATAATTGTGATATAATACTATGCAGGCTATTAAAGTTTATTATATTTTGAGGTGTATCATTAGTGAAACTTAATTATGAACAGCTGTGTGAATTGAATTACGTACTTGAAATTCGCAGCTACAGATATTATGATGACGAAAATACTTATATTAATTCTACTGAAGCCGAATACGCAAAAGAGCGTAAAGAATATAAAATGTATAAGCAAATTGAAGCTAAAGTTGATAAATATGAGGCGCAAGCTAGAGTTAAACCTGGCGACGGCGAGATAACTGTTTATTTTACCCCAAATGAGTTAATTTATTTATGTGATTTAATTGAAGAGCGAAATAGTTGCGATAATGAAAACGATATGAGTCGTAAACTTAGATTAACCCTTCAAGATATACTAAACGGTGAATATAATAAACGTGCTGAAAGACCCATGAAGGAATATCGACTTAAAGCATCTGACGGCAAATACTACAATGTTAAAGCGCGTGATAAATCTGAAGCAATTAAAACATTGAATAGATATATAAGAGAACGTAGGTGATTGCGTGAAATTAAGTCAATTTAAAATAGTTAAACATCACGATGGCATTTTAGATACGTATCCGCACATTGAAAATTATGACAACAAAATAACAGAAAATGATTTTTCTAATTATGAATCTTGGGGTATAAATAATGTACACTATTGGTTTGATGCGGATAATGAATTGGTTGCACGTGTAGGATGTCAAGACACTGAAGACGGCAAAACTATTTGGGGTTTAGATGTTAATCCTAATTACAGACATCAAGGTTTGGGGTATGAACTAACCGACTTCGCAGTTAAAAAATTGGGATGTGACTGCTTATACGTACATGTAGATAATATACCCGCAATAAATCTATACAAAAAATATGGTTTTAAAATTACAGATAATTATAATTCACAATTTTACATTATGAGACTATTAGGAGATAACTATCAAACTATGAAACAAATTACTGAAAAGCTTGAAACTCATGATACATTAAATCCAAAAATTTGGAATTCAGACATGACACTACGTTCTGACGTGGAGCAAAAATTATATCAAATAATTGATGAGTTTGTTGAGAATTCTCACTTTTTAACTACCGACGATATTATAACTGCAAATATTGTTGGAAGTAATGCATCGTATAACTATACTGAATTCTCTGATTTAGATTTGCATATTGTAGTAAATCTTAATGAATTATCCGAGGATGAAAAATTTGCAGGATATACCGGTGACTGCGAACGCATTTTATTTAATAGACGATATGACATTGAAATGAATGGCGTTGAGGTTGAAATATATGTAGAAGATATTCGCACAGCTCCTGTCTCAAACGGTATATATGACTTATATAAAAGTAAGTGGATTCGTAAGCCAATTAAGCTTGTTTTTCCTGAGATGAACAATAATTTATATAAGTCTGTATATGACGATAATAAATCTAAGGCGACTGATTTGTTATCTAACGCTAAAGATGCTAAACAGATTATGAAATTCATTAATGATTTGTATTTAATCAGACGTGATTCTCTTGCTGCAGATGGTGAAGTAGGAATTGGTAATCAAGTATTCAAAGATTTACGTAATGAAGGTTTACTTGATGAATTAAAAGACAAATACTATGAATTACGCTCAGATGAGCTATCATTATCTACAGAAACTAATCTTGAAAGTATATTTCGTTATATGACAGGCTCATGACAAAATTATTTTGGGGAATGAGATGAGCTAAATGCAAAAAGGATTAGCCTTGCATAAAATTGCTGAATCTATACGTAATAGATTTGGCATAACTGATGAAAACTGTGATGATATTAATATTACTGTTGGTGTTGATACTGATTCAGGTTCAGTAAAATTACATATTAAAAATACATCTAAATTATTTACTATTAAACCAAAAAGAATTGGTACTAATATAAAAATAAAAAATAGACCGTACTCAGTAATGAATAATTATCCAGGTGCCGTATTTGATAGTAATGACTATTGCTTCTATACGCAAGAAGGCGCATATATTGGTCCGGCATTTGTGTCTATTCAACGTAATGAGCCTAAAATACTATATTCAGATAATATAAATGACGCTAGAATTACGTGTTCTAACAATGATGTAGATGCTGCCGATATGTTTACAGAATTAGATAAACATATAAAATAAATTTCTATTTACATTTGTAAAATAATGTGATATAATAAATATGAATAAATTATTTTGTAGGAGATAACATTTATGAATTATAAAGAGAAGTTTTTGCAACTTTTAAAAATTTCAGACAATCTTAAAACTGGAGCATTTGGTGCTGACACTACTGAATACTCAGAACGAGGATTTCATTTATTTAGTCAAACATCTGATTTGGATGTAGTATTCGATCCAGCTACTCAAGATTGGTCGGTTCGTTGTGAATATGAAGATGAGTTCAATATTGAAGGCCATCGTGAAGTAGTAAGTGAACACGGTAACGGCTGGAATGAATTAGTTAGCTATCTGTTCTATGATTCTGATTTAACTTGGTTCTTAAACGCAAAAGCTATAGATATAAATTCTCTTAAAGAATGCGTCGTAGTTGAGTCAGCTGACAATCAAGAGGAGTTTTTCTCAAATATGTTTAAGCCCGGTAATAAATTAATTGCTGCGCATGATATTTATTACAGCGATTTAGACAATTTATTTTGGGATGAATCATTTATTGACAATTACAAAAAACTTGGTTTTATAAAAGATAATAAATTTATAATTCCACGTGGTACTAAACTCACAGCAGTTACTGATAAAGGCCCATCAGGCTGGCCTGCAGCAATAATTGATAAGACGGGCGACGATTTTGATTTTGCATTTAGTGGCACAGAAGATTATGATGAACACTTTATAGTTTTGTCTGAACATGTGATTACTGAAGATACTGAAGATTTTAATGACGCAAATCTAGAAGGTAATCCAAATGTTATAAACGATGAACATGATGCAGTTGCATTTATAGAGTGTATTGATTGGGAACCACTTAATAAATTTGTTAGTGGTATAATTGGAACTGATGTTAAATTCGCTGCATCTAATGTTCGCGCTGCTCGCGGTTATTCAGGTAGTGCTCAATATTACGTAGACGTTGCTGACCCAAGAAACTTCGCAAATGAATGCGGCATTATGTCACCTGTATACAGTGAAGTATTAGTTGATTGTTTTAATTCAGCTATCTGTAAAAATAAAGAAACTGGGGAATCTTATTTCTGGTGTACACCCGCATTCAGATATCATTATAAATCAGGCGGTAGTAACGGTACAAATATCGCGACTGCGATTTATAAGAATGGTGAATGGGTTGAAATGAGAAAAGATTGGTCCGACATAGATTAAATTAAATAGGAGTTGTTAATTAATGATTCGTAAAGTAAATGAAAATAAATCGTCAATTAAAAATATTCGTGAATCTAATGTTAGTGATTGGGCTTTAGCTAGACCAAATCATGCTAAAATTCAATCAATCATTGACAAATACGAACTTAACCCAGAAACTGTATTAAATGATTTATTAGGTTATATGCCTGATGATAAATTAGGTGGATTCGCCAAAGACCTAGCATCTGACTACGCTGATGATGAGGAGGATGAATAATGGATTATAAACAAATAGCCAATTCATTATTATTTACCTATCACAAAAATATTGATTTCGTGTATAAGGTATTAGGCGAATTTTTATATCAAACGGCTGAATTTACTAAGAAATTTTCAAAAACATATAAAACTTCTGAGGGCCGAGTAACAATATCTTGGTCTAAATCAGGCGGTTGGTCAATAAGTTTAACGGAATCAACGAACCATGATATTAAGTTATCAATAAATGAATAATATTTAATTGAGGTGAATATAATTGAATTCAAAAAGTAACTTTTTAAAATTAATGAGCGAATCATCTCAAATAAATGTTGATGATGCAGCAGTACGTAGAGTTGCGATAAATTCAATTGGTAAAGTCAATTTGCCAAAAGATAATTCGGATGAGGCGTATAATAAATTTTTTGATGATGTAAATTCAGCTATAATTGATAATGTGACTGATAAAGAATTATCAGTTTTGTTATTGGATGAAGTTGACTATTGCAAGGCTTCTAAAATGACACCCTACAGGGTTATTCGTTCATTACAAAATAAAATTACTAATCATGACTTCATGGGAGAATCTATGAGACATAACAAAGTTAAACCAATAATTGAATCGTTCGGTTATGAGAATTATGCAAATCAGATTAGACTAATTCGTTCACAGATAGCTAATTGTGCGTCAGACGACGATACTAAAAAATTAATCAGCGATTTAGAAACGTTATCAGATGACATTATTCATGAAATGAAAAATGAAATAAATGGTATAACAATTAGCGCAACCAGTTTATTAACTAGCATAAACACGATTGCACAAAAATTAGACCCTGAATATAAACCTAAAGACTATAGTGAATCATTAAATGAATCTGTTATGGTCCCTGTGCCAACGAATGCTGCATTTGTAAATTATGAATTGCAGCCTTTAACAGTGTTTGCTTTATTTGGTAAGGATAAAAAACCGCTACTTAGTTCAAGAGGCATTATAATTACTTCTAAGATGTCTGAGACATTCAATCAAGACTATGCAAATCAACTTTACGGATTAATTGATAATCTTAAAGAGGTATATGTAATTGATAATGAAAAGTATGATGAAGCGTCTGGAATTCGCACTGATGAAGATTTTTATAAATTTGTTAAAGATAACGGCGAATTAATTAAGTGGACTAATGAAGATAAATACCCCGAACTACCTTCAGATAATACTTTATTTGATGATACCGATTTTATAATACAATAAATACTATTAATAAAGGAAGTCAATTAAGATGAAAATAAAATTAATAGAGTCAATTGAAACTACAAACGACAATATTATGAAAGCTCAAAAATTTATTGCTGATTTTAGTGATAAACTTGAACAGTCATTTAAAAATGCAGGTTTTGACATTGAATGGTCTTTAAGTAAACCCAAAGCTGAACCACGCACTACTAGAGATGATAATTTATACGTATCAGATATAAATTTGGAAGTTAAAATAGGAAACATTATATTTGTATTCAAGGCTGATATCTTTAATATATTTAGTGGCAAATTTATTTCTGAGCCAACAGTTTATTGGGGATTTAGAGGTGTAGAATCAAGACAATATTATTTTAACGTTGAAGATGCCGAAAAATTTTTATCTGCCACAAAAATGGCTGACAGTTTTAAACAACAATTTATTTCTGAGTATAACAATTTAGTATCATTATTCGAATAATATTTTTATGGAGGTAATTTAGATGAGTTTATATAAATTTAATGAATCAAACAGTAAAATTATCGAAGATACTAATTTACAGTCATCATATTATGGCGCCAGAATATATACTTCAATGCAGGATCGTGAATTTTTAATCATTTCTAAGAACAAAGAATTAGTTTACGCTGCATTCGATTTATTTATTGATTTAGTAAATAGCTTTGAGTCTACTGAAGATTGCTTCAATAAGTTTGATGAATTTATAAAACATAATGATATGGTTTATCTTGACAGTGAAACTAATTTAAAGTATTCAGCGCAATTGAATCGAGCATACAATACCGAAACAGGCGAAGTGTATGACATTGAATTAATTCATGATTATTCTTCAAGATTTTAATAATATAAATAATTTATCATAAACCGGTGAAATATCCGGTTTATTTTTTTTCACAAAATTTAAGAAATTTTAAAAATTATGCAAAAAACTATTTACATTTGTAAAATTCTGTGATATAATAACAATGTCAGGTAAATAAACCACATCGAAACAACTAAATAATTCGATGTAGAAATTAATTAAGTGAGGTAAAAAATTATGACAAACGAAAGAAGAAGAGCTACTTGGGAATCTATCGGACACGATGTATCAGGTTGCAAAAACGTAAATGAAGTACTTGCTGCTGCGAAACTTAATTATGAGGTTGAAGCACAGAAGCTTACAACTCCCAACGGTATAATCGTTCCAAATCGAGTTGCTACGGTTGCTAAATATGATGACGGTTCTGAACGCTATCTTGGTGTAGTTGGTGACACTTATGAAATCTGTCAAAATGAAGCTGCATTTAGTTTCGTTGATGAAATTCACGATGACCTTCAATTTGTAAAAGCAGGTGAAACACATAACGGTTTGATTTATATTATCGGTAAACTACCTTCAGTTGATATTATGGGTGACGAAGTTACTCCGCATGTTATCCTTCAGAATAGTCATAACGGTAGATTTCAGTTGAAATCAACAATAATTCCTTTGAGAATTGTTTGCCAAAATCAATTTAATACAGCATTTGCTGAATCTCCTAACACTATATCTATAATTCACAGTTCACAGATGGAATCTAAAATTTTGATGGCAAAAGAACTTCTCTCTGGCGCTGCTGATTATATGCAAACTTTTAAAGCAAACGCTGAATTTCTTGCAAGCGTTAAATGCGGACGCGAAGCTTGCATTAAAATCATCAATGATTTCTTTACTCAAGGTCTTAAAACTGAAGAGATGTCTCAGAAGCAAATTGAAAAGGTTCAAGAAAATATTGCGCGCATGAAAAATGCATTTCTTGCTGATGATAATCAAAATCATCAAGATAGCGTATTTGGTTTGGTAAACGGCATGACTGATTATTTAACACACAAGGATATTCGTCCAAGTGATAAATCTGATGACAGTAAATTCCTTACAGTTACGTTTGATCCTAGAGCTCTCGCGAATTTCACTGCATTCGCTCTCGAAAGAGCTGCAGCATAAATCTAAATATTAATTATGCAAGCTGCGCTATCGGCTATACGGGCTAATTAAACAATCATTGAGGTGCTATTATGACTAGACAGGAGATTGATACATTAACTTCAGGTCAAGAAGTTTGGGTTAATATATTTGATAAGGCAGGCAATGATAATTGGGTTAAGGGTTCAGTTTGCGGAATATTTGTATGCGCAGACGGCGGTAAATTTGTTCATGGCGGAAAACATTCAGTTGAGGCATTTGTGGACAATTTTGGATACGTAACTTTAGAGCCAGAAACAACTAAATTCATTAATGAATTTGAACCAATAGACGTATCAAAATATGATTTTACATCAATTGAAGGTAGAGCTAAATTTATTCATGAGAATGAGTCATCTATTTATACAGGTGTAAACGAAGACGGGGACCCAGTTTATATATGTCTTGAAAAAGATGAGGGTATGATTATAAAAACTCGTCATGCCAATAATCCTAAATTCTGGGAATGTATTGAATTCGACAAATACGGATATCGCGAAGGTGTCATTTATGAGCCGTCAGTATGATTTAAATTGTGAATTTGATATTGAACAACATAAAATTCATTATGTAAATTATCTTGAAGTAATAATTACTGAGAACGGTGTAATTAAATATGCTGTTCCATCGCATCAAGAAAAGTTAGTATCAGAGTTATGTCATAAATACAATTGCACGCGCGCTGAAACATTATTAAGATGTCCACGAGATATGTACTTTGATTTTATGCGCTGGCTTACTGATGAAACAGGCTGTATCGCTGTGTGGAATGAATTTTATTATGGCAAAGCAAACGAATTACAAAAACGTACATTATTAAAATTAAAACAAGAAGGACTATATTCAGGTCCTATAATATTTGAAAAATCAGAGAAATGGTAATATTAATATTGGGTGGTTAATAGTATGTGTGTAAACAAAAATGCAATGACAATCAGATACGCTAGAGGTACTGTTTGGATGTGTGAAGATGAATGTTTTGATAATGAAAGTTTAAGAAAGGGGTTTCGCACTCATGTTCAGAAAAATTCAAGACCGGCACTGATTTTAAGTAGCGATTTTGGTAATACACATAGCCCGGTGGTTAACGTAATACCAATCACTTCACAAAGTAAACCCTGCAGTGTAAATGTTCAAATAACTCTAGAAGATGGTTCAACCAATTATATAATGTGCAATCAAATTAAAACTGTCGATGCTTCTTCATTAAATCATTATATGTACTGCGTAAGTGATGACGTTATTTCTGAAGTCGAGAAAACTATTCAGACGGTTCTAGGTATATCCCAACCAAAAATTGCAAAATCATTTGAAGACCTTGAACAGCTAATAAACAATATTACAACTATGAAATTTAATGAATTAAGTAATCGTGATGAATTTGATGCTATTGTTACAAACGTTGTAAACGGTCTTGAAAATACTTATAAAAATTTGATGCAAAATTATATTAGTAATATAAATGCCTCTGCCAGACGTTTACGCGAGCAATCCCCTTGTTTATCTGAATCCATACAAAAGAAATTAAACTGTGCAGATAATAATTCAGTTAATACAGTTAATTCAACTAAATATAATAATGTTGAAATTGATGTGTCGTCTAATCACTCTGATAGTTCCAATGATAATAAATTAACTAATCATAGAAAAACATCTGGTTCTAAAAAGCCTAGAGGATATTGGACTGAAGAACGTAAGCGCCAATATGTAGCAGATTATGATAATCATACGATTGAATGGATGATGATTAACTATGAAATTGATACGCCTGAACAAGCAACTAAAAAACGCCATCAATATCATTATGAATTAAAACGAGATGCAAAGAAGGCGAAATAATCGATATGTGGGATTTAGAGGTTATAAAAATGATTAATTCTGAAGAAATTGTTAATAACTTAGTTAATAATGTTAATAACTCAAAATCAACTACAATTAAAAAATGGCGTGAATATTATAAGTCTTTAATATTTAATTGCATAGATAAAATTGATGACTCTAAAATTAGAGCTGCATTAAGAGTATTTTTTGATGATATAGTGCCAGATTACTATTATCTAATAGGTGCTAGCAGTTCAAATAAACATCATCCTAAATTCGCATCAAATGTCGGCGGATTGGTTAGACACACTATCACTGCGTTTAATTACGCTATCGAATTAAAAAACAATTATACTATATTTGATGATTGCATAAATTCTTTTGAATTTAATTGTGCGTTAGCTGCTATTTTAATTCATGATACTTTTAAACTTGGTTATGTCGATAAATGTAAAACAGTATACAGCCATCCAGATATTGCGTCAGCTGAATTTTATAATTTTATATGTAATAATAAAAGTATAAAATTAGATTGTGAAACAAGAGATATTATATGTGAATGTGTAGCATGTCACATGGACAAATACGGACGTG
>JAZSES010000221.1:0-4315 GCA_045531805.1 Candidatus Limenecus sp.
CATAGAATTTACAATAATTGTACAATACCTGAAGCATTAGGTTTAATACCAATTATCGGTCCATCACTTTTCAACGAAAAAATAACAGAAACATTTACCGTTATTAAACCGATAAAAGATGAAGAAAACAATATATTTTACTTTTATTGCATTGATGAATCAGGTGAAAATATATACACCAAAACAGAAATCCTAGAACAATATGCAACAAAATTAGGAATGACACACATCGGAAAGGAGTAATAACATGGCTTGGTATGCTGAATTAAAACGTAGAAAATGGTATTGTATCAATCAAGTTGATATGATTCACTGGTACAAAAAATATCTATATGATACATGGTACAATTCTCTAACTGAAGAACAAAAATTACAATTAGAAGAACAACGACGCAGGCAAAAAGAAAAAGATGAAAGAGAAACACATGCAGCTATCATGCGTCTTATGACTATGACTGGTATTATTGCTAGTCTAAACAACCGTAATAATGATAAATACCATGGAGTATATGATGAATTCGGATTTCCAAAATTAAAATAAAAGGAGAACAACATTATGGACGAAATTTTAAATGTAATTGAAACTCTTAAAAATACAATCAAAACAACATTCATAGGAAGAACTATTTATTATTTTGGTTCTGCCTGCGATAAATTTGAATGTCCTGAATGTGGAGAACGATGCGATATTGGATGCAAGACTTTACGAACTCCTGTAATCAAATCCTTTGTGATTAAATGTGTATCGTTTTCACAAATCACAACGCCTACAGGTGAAACCAAAGATTTTGTAACATTTGATAACCATTCTATTTCAAAGATAGAATTCGAATTAAACAAACTCAATACTGCATTTTTCTTAACAGAAGATGCTATTAGAGAATATCAGAATACACATTCAATTGATGAAATCACAATCAAATACTAAGGAGCTGATACTTATGTCTAAATTAAAATTATTCGGAATATCAATGATTTTATTAACAATTGCCATTATACTCATAGGTGTCATCACAGGTTATACGTCACATGCCATTGTCGGCATATTATTGATTCGTATATTAGTGCCACCTATGATTTATAAAATCAAAGAAACAGATACCAAACATCAAAATCTATTATAAAAACGGAGATAACCCATGAAAAGAACACAATTAGAAGTCTCAGATAAAGACATACTATTAAAACATTTTGAGTGTTTAGATATAACACCTCTTAATGAAAAATTATCAGAGCTCTTAGGGTTTAACCCTCAGCTTAACAAAAAAGCAACAGAAAAAACTGTATTTGGTCACAATAACCTGAAAATAGAAATAAAATCAGATACAAATTTTGTAGACAAATGTGGTATCATTGCTTTAGGTTTGAAATCCGCAAAAATTCAAGATTTTGGTACTCATTTGTACAAAATCCTAGAATACGATGAAGAAGAAGTAGAACGTAAACGCAAAGAAAACAATGGTAGAGTAGAATTAACACCATTGACTCATATTGTTGGATATACATTTCATGTTTGCCTAGACATTCGATATGAACTTATATCAGGTGGAACCAATGGTATCACCATTTTGTCAGCCGATTATGACTTCAATAACAATGCATGGACATTCTATCCAACAAGAACAGGTGATGATAATGAGTTATAGAACAAGAATAAATGATTGTGAAATATTCGGAAATAACGAATGCTATCCTGAATGGATTGATTTCATAAAAAGTCAAGGAATAGACATAAAACCTGGAAACATTTATGAAGGTACAATCAAAGATTTCATGGGAGCTTTAGTTATTATCGAAAAAATCACATTACGATTAACTAAAGAACGACACGAACGCATCAATGAACTCAAAAACAAAGGTTATGACCAGTCACATTTACCTAAAGAACTATTTGATTGGTCCAATGCTACCCAACATATAGACCCAGAAACATTAAACAACAATACCTATGGTACATCATTATTTGACAAACTAACTGAAATAATAGATGAAAGTTATGCTTTTTATCCTTATCAGTTTTATAAAGCATGTGAAGATAAGCTAGAACAAATTCATTGCTTTACAACTGACAATCACTTTTATTGCTACAAAATAAAAGAAGGTGAAACATTAACTATATCAGCATTTTAACCGAAAGGAGTAGAATATGTCACATTTCAACATGGAACATGACAACCTAAGCAAATACAAAAACAGATACATTATAACGGTAAAAATAACAATTTATCGACAGAAACTAGGTTGTTACCCACCATTTTTATCACACTATAATACTCCTGATGCTATCAGAGATGGTTATACAACAAAATTTTGGTACTTATGTGTGAATAAAGATGGTCAGGCTATTGAAAATTTAACAAAATCCGAAGCTGAAGATTTATTAACAGCTTATAGTACCAAATATGATAACATCATCGAACAATGTGAAGAATCAGGCAATTGGTCTAACTGTCCAATTGATTTTTCAAAATTACAAATGATATATTCCAAATAAACAAGAAAGGATAATGACCATCATGAAAAATTACAATAACAAACCAAATAACGAAAACAATACAACAGTATGCATCTGTGATGATTCTGGTGTTCATTATCCTTGTCCTATATGCGGAAAACATCATAATGACGAACTAGAAGCTGAATTATGTTGTATTGATTCAGTATTTAATAACAAAAAGGAGTAAACATATGAGTGCTGTAGGTAAAACAATTTGGTCCCGCGGACGAACTGAAAAAGGAACCATCACAAAAGAAAGTCATAGATGGTGTGCTGGTTGTGGCAGACATCATTCCTGTTACATTGTAAAATGGGACGATGGTTCAATAACAAAACCTTGCACTGCTGGTGTAAAACAATCAAACGATGAATTTGAAATTGAATAAAAAAGGAGATTATCATATGTCACAATGTAGTAAATGTGGATTAAATCACGATTTTTTGATTGTTACACTTGAAACTATATCAGGTGATTTCAAATATTGTCCAAACTGTCTAAGTATTGCAGCTCAAAATGGATTTCCTCATGTACTAAAAGGCAAGGAAATCTGCGATATTACAGGTAGACCTGATGCTGTAAAATATGTTTCATTCAATGAAACATATTGTTTGACAGAATCTGTACTACTAAGATTACTTAATTTCAATCTACATCCAGATGAATATAGAGCTTTAGTATCTAAATATTCAGTAAATAATTGGCTGTTACATGATGATTTCTATGACAGAATTACAGGCGAAGCTTTACAACCACATTAAAGGGAGATAACAACTATGATTTCATTTATACAAACTCAAAATGGTAACTATATCAAAGCGTCCGAAGTTACATTTGTCTATTCAGATAAAAACAACATTTATTGTACTGCTGGTATATGTCCTAAAATCATATTAGGTTCATACAAAGACGAAAAACGTTGTGAGGAATTAAAAACCAATTTAGTATTACATCTTTCCAAACTTTTACCTGCACCTGTTGATGAAAACGGTATTTATAATATGCCTGTAACATAAAAAACAACAAGGAGAAAATACTTATGAAATTATGGTTAGATGATATTAGACCTGCACCACCAGAATATGACTATATTGCTGGTAGTGTAAATGCAGCTAAAATGATGATTAAATCAGCAGAAGAAATTGGTGAACCAATTGAACTTCTTGACCTTGACCATGACCTTGGCGACAATGCTGCATATGGTGGTGATGGTATCAAATTACTAGATTGGTTAGTAGAACGTAAAACATTCTACCCAATAAAACTCCATACAGCAAATCCTGTAGGAAGAGCAAATATGCAGCGCTTAATTGACCGATATTGGACAAAACAAACAAAACATATAAAGCATTGTCCGTTTTGTGGTCATAAAGCAACAATCATACCATTTAATCCAGACTACGGAACTGTCACAATTGGATGTACCAATGAAGATTGTGATATAACAATGGGTAAAGGATTCTTTTCTGAAGATGATGCTATCAAACACTGGAACAGAAGATTGGAGATTACAATGGGCAAAATACAATTAAAAGATGCTATTGTCTTATATGATAAAGGTCATATGACATTAGAAGGTGTCTATGATGCATGTGAAACAGACCTCGAATTCTACAATTTCTTGAAAAATCATTTAGATAAAGATGATGATGACATCAAGGACACCATGAAAAACACAACAGGTGCTAATGATGCATATTACAATGCTTTATCAATGATAGATTAAAAGGAGAATCAAAATGAGAAGACCAAAAATAGGAGACAAAATCTATTACGTAAATTCAGGAAGAACAATTGACACCTATACGGTTATTGACACT
>JAZSES010000187.1:0-2692 GCA_045531805.1 Candidatus Limenecus sp.
TATTTATGTTATTTGTTTTTCATGGCAACAACCATTGTTTATGTGGTTGATTTATTATAAAGCCTTGAATAAGCAATATCAGCATAATATCGAATCAAAAAAATAGCATAAAGAGGTATTTTATATGGTGAAAGGTTTCATTCAAAAGTCCGACAACATAACCCAAAATAGTCAGACTGTATTTAAAAAAGGTTTGAATCAAACCGTTGAAGTATCAGAGTCCACAGAATCAGTAAAATCTGTTAAGACTGCTGAAAATAAGAGTAAGGAAATAGGTAAAACACAAAAGTCTAATGATTTGCAGGAAATTGAACGCAATAATATTTTGAAATTGTTGTATGATGTGCGTTTGAAATCTATTGAAAGTTTGAAGAATGTAGATATTACATCTGAAAAGTCAGTACATGCAAATCGTGTAGCTACTAAGCGTTTACTTAATATGGCATTAGTGCCATTACAACGTAATGTGCTTGCAACATCAATTGCAGCAGCTTTGACACCACAAGTTGTTATGGCTGTTGTTGTTCCTGATATTCATAATGATATTCCAATGGAAGTATATGATAAATTAGAACCATTGGCTCGTCGATATGCTGATACTGACGCAAAACTAAAAGTTTTGTATGATAAGTATATTAAATTGAAGGCAAATGAACGTTTACCTTATTCGCCTGAAATAGCAGCAGAAACTGAGATTGCATTATCTATGAAATATTATGAAGATATGCGTAAACCAGGTCTGTCTGATGAGGATAAAAAGCAAATTGATATGGGTTATCATAAAAAACGTGAACATTTGGAGTCGTTATGCATAGAAGATAATGTTGATATGCATGAGCTTAGAAAGCAAAATCATAGTATTGTTGTTTCCATGGTGAAATCTGACGTAAGATTGAAGCGTATGTTTAGTTACATATATGATAATCATGCTGTTGATTTAAGTCAAATTGAACGGTCTTATGCGACTGTTATCAATGAATCAGGACGTCCAGTCACATCAAGTGTATATAGAGTACCTTTAGGTGGATTGGTGTATGCTGATGGCGGAAATTCATTTCCGTACCGATTCGGTCCTCGTAATATTTATACTCCAAATATGTATGATGATATGATGTTTAATGTCATGAAGTATCATTATGGTAAAGCATCTAAAGCATATGCATCAGAAGATAAGTTGTATTTGAAATCTGATGATTATGTGAGAGATTTAGCTTATGCCTATGAGATAAAAGCATTGATGATTGATGATGGTTATACTGAAGAACAGGCAAGAGATTTGATTGCAGCTGTTCATACTCGTTGCGAGTTATATTATCATACAGAGGACCCTGTAGGTATAGAAGAGTGGTTAAAAGAACATCCTGAAGATGCTGAAAAGTTTAAGAAAAAAGAGGAGCCTGTTGTTGACCCTAATGTGAAAATTGATTTGAAAAATAAAAAGCATATCAAGATTAAGAAATCAGATAAAGAAGATAAGGTACCAGAAGGTCATGAATGGACAATGGCACCATCTGACCCTATGTATGAGTCAATGATGCGTGTGCAAGATGGTTGGGAATTAACGAGACCATTAAATGATACTTTTACGGAAAATGACCTTAGAAGTATTGCATATATGATGCATGATTTGGAGTATTCATTGAATCCTCATTCAAAGAAATATAATGTGGAATCTACATTTGGTCGTTTGTTAGAAAATGCTGAAGCGGAATTATTGGAATTTTTGCGTTGTTATAGGTCAGAAGAAATGAACTATTATAAACGTAGAATTTATGACACGTTGAAAATTATAACGAAAACAGAAGCTCCAGCTATAGATAAAGATAATTTCTTAGTTGCTGTTAGGTGTATTTCTGGTCTTTTTACTGTAGGCGATACAGGTGGACGAGTACATGGAAATATCTCGGTCGGTCCAGGCTGTTTTGTCGATGATAAATCTGGTATTGATAATTCAGAATTGTCAGGCAATGTTGTGATATTGATGAGAACTTCGATTAAGGGTTCTAAGATTAGTGGTAATGGTATTATTGTCAATTCAGATATCACAAACTGTACTTTAAATGGTACATTTAATGAGTATGATATGCGAATTAAAATGGATGCAGAACATTCTTCACCTGTTCATATTTTGAAAATGATTGATTTGACAGAAACGTTTGGTGATTATACTGCAGATGAAAGTATTGATATAGGTTTGAAACGTATTAAGACTCATGGTTATGAATATATGAATCGAACAATAGAGGAATATATCAATATTTGGCAGTGTAAGCATCATGCAAAGATGGTCTTTAATCGTAATTTGAAAGATTCTGGTGAAGATGAAAGTTTAGAGACAGATGAATCGGATATTGTTAAAGGTCAGAAACATTTTTATGGTGAAAATATTGATGATGATGCTGATGCTACACAGGAATCGGATGAAGTTGTAAAAATTGAGGAAAATAGAATACAAGAAGTGTTGGAATCGAAGAAAAAATTGCAAAATGTTAATATAAAAGCAAAAGATACAATAATAAGAGCTGAGTAGGAATGAGATAGCACTATACTTATCGTTTGATGAGTATAGTGCTTTTCTTCATTTATGAAAAAATATTGCTTTTAATAACATTCATTTATTGATTTTTATTGAAACATATGTTATGATATTTTAGAATGAATATTAAAATGTTGATAGATTATATTAAGAGTT
>JAZSES010000190.1:0-1600 GCA_045531805.1 Candidatus Limenecus sp.
AGAAAAACCCAGAGTTTATTCAACCAGAATTTAGAGCGAATGAAGTTATAAATCAATTGGAACATATTGAAGATATTTCTGTATCTCGTTCAAAAGATTCTGTAAGCTGGGGTATCCCTGTTTTGGGTGACGATTCTCAAATTATTTATGTTTGGATAGATGCTCTATCAAACTATATTACTGCATTGGGGTATGACCCAGAAAAACCAGCAGAAAAGTTCAACAAATATTGGCCAGCAAATATTCAAGTTATTGGTAAAGATATCTTGAAATTCCATGCAATATATTGGCCAGCTTTCTTGTTAGCTCTTGATATTCCACTACCTAAAACAATATTTGCACATGGATGGATTACAATAGATCAAACAAAAATGAGTAAATCAATCGGTAATGTAATAGCACCAAAAGATGTTTTGGACAGCTTTAATCTAGAAAAGCCTGATGCTTTCAGATACTTTATGATGGTTACTGCACCGGCAGGCAGAGATGGTAATTATTCTGACCAAGATTTCAAAGAAAGAGTAAATGCTGACCTTGCAAACAATATTGGAAACTTGCTTAATAGAACACTAAATATGCAAGTTAAGTATTTTGATGGTGAAATCAAGACTGAATTTGTTACAGATGATAATCATGAAATTGCAAAAGCTGCAGTAAGTGCAGTACAGGCTTTAAAAGCTAGATTTGACAAATATGAAGTTGCAGAAGCTGCACAAGAAATTGTTAACTTCTCAAATACAGTCAACAAATACGTTAATGATACTGCACCTTGGGGCTTGGCAAAAGAAGAAAAAATGCTCGAGTGTGCTCAGGTTTTATACACAGTGCTTGAATCAATGAGATTTATTGCTACTATGCTGGCTCCATATTGTCCAAACATTGCCAAAGATGTATATGAACAACTTAGTCTGTCGATTGACCCTACAGAGGTTAAATTAGATTCTCTCAAATGGGGAGAATTACCAGCTGGTACAATTACAGAAAAATCAAAAATTAAACCCGTATTTTTAAGACTAGATTCTGAAATTGCTGGTTCTGCCAAAAAAGGAAATTAGATAAACACAAAATTATGTTTAATTTTGATTTTTAATATAAATGAAAAAGACTGCCTTTGGGCAGTCGTGTTTCTATTGCTATCTATATATTATACAGAAGCTTTTTCTTCATCAGTAACACCTTTTACAGTTAGATTTACTCTACCTTTGTCATCAATTTTGATAACTTTGACAACAACTTCATCACCAACATTTAGGTGTGGTTCAATAGTTTCAATTCTTTCGTTACAAACTTGAGAAATGTGAACCATACCATCTTTGCCAGGTGCTAATTCAACAAACGCACCGATAGGAATGATTCTAACTACTTTACCTTTTCTTACCATGCCAACTTCTGGCTTAAATGTTATTGCATCAATCATTCTGATTGCAATATCTGTGCCTTCTTTGTCGTTGCTAGTAATTGTAACTGTACCATCATCTTGAATATCAATTTCTGCACCTGAACATTCAATAATGTGTCTAATATTTTTACCACCAGGTCCAATAACTGCACCGATGTCTTCGTTCGCAATTTTCATTGTATGGATACGAGGTGCATATGG
>JAZSES010000170.1:0-1637 GCA_045531805.1 Candidatus Limenecus sp.
AAGAATTTTGCAAATCTGAACATTTTTGATTCGCGCAAATAATCTCATAGGAACCATTCCATCTTTATCGCCTAGTGCTAATAGTTTAGCAGCGTCATGAAGTGGATAATCTAATTTGTTTGATTTGACAATCTGTTCAAATTCTTTTCTGAAATCCTCTCTTGTGAGATTACTGAGGCGTTTGATTTCATCTTCTGTAATAGGATAAGGTAAACCGTTAATTTTACACCATTTTTTGAAATGGAGTTCAACTACCTGTTTGCAACGCTGACTCATTGGTTCAGCTACAGCTTTCGCAATAAGCTCTCTGTAAGAAGCCTCATTACCTGTTGCAATTAAGTCTTCAGGTAAAATACGATTACAGTTTGATTTGAAATCAGGCGAGATGTAATCATCTCGGTCTACTACTGTACCTTCTTTGTTTATGACGAAGTTTGTAGGATGACCAAGAGTGTCTAACACCCAACCGTCTTCATATTTAACAGGTGCAAGGTCGCCATCTTTATCTACAATATCACCATTTTCATTTAGGTGCCAACCAAGTGATATGGTTGTGTTTTTCTTTTGGTATTTCTTTGGTACTCTGTTGTGGTCAATATTGTCACAGATGGCTTTTCTGTGCAAATTATCTACGATATCAAACACAATACTTGCATTTTCAGCTCCAGATGAGAATGCTCTACCGAGCTGCTGCAGGAAGATAATGTCGGATGAAGTGCCTCTGTACATAACGATGCCTGTTATGTCGTTCACATGGTAACCCATATTAAGCATATCAATGCAACAAATTAAGTCTATACCGTTTTTACGGTAAGTAAGAGAGTCTAATTTGTTGACATTTTTAGCTGTATCTGCATTTTTGCTTGTGATAATAAGCTGGTTAATGCTGTGTTTAGGATACGCAGCTTTAAACCAATTGATGACATCGTTCATTTTATCGTTCATGTGTTTCATATTACTGAAGAATACAATAAACTTCATGTAAGATGTATCAGGTGCATATTTTTCACATACATCTTTGATTACATTTTCCATGTTATAAATGGTTGAAATTTCAATCAGTTTCTTTTTGAGAACTTCCATAACAGTTACATCTTTGATATCTTCACCGATAGATAATGCTTCATCTTTTAAATCTGTTTCTGTATCATAAGTACAGTAACAATAATATGGTCTTTTGATGAGACCATCTGTAAAAGCATCATGTAAGTTGTACTCGAATGTACAAATGTCATTGAAAAATGTGTTTACAACATCAAATGCATCCATTCTGTTAGGTGTAGCGGTTGCACCTACAAAATGAGAATTTGGATTGTAAGCAAATAATTTACTGATAGCAGCTTTCGTTTTAGGAGCACCAATTCTGTGACATTCATCAACGATAATTAGGTCATATGACATTTCATTGAATGTTGCAGAATCTAATCGAATGAGTTTGCTATAAGTCATGAGGTTTACACCATCAATTTCAGAGTTTTCACGCATTTGTTCTAAGCTTAAAAATAATTCAGCTGTTTCAGCATCACATTCGTAATTGGTGTCTGTATTAGCATGTTCTGTAAGTTCTTCGAATTCTTGACGTTTTGTGTCTATCAAGTCGTTGAAATATTTGTTTACAACTGTGTTTTTGACTACTT
>JAZSES010000076.1:0-3261 GCA_045531805.1 Candidatus Limenecus sp.
GAAGAAATTGAAATCAATATTTTACGTAAATACATTTTTTTAAACATAATCCACCTCTAATATAGAATATGAAAAAAAGTACAACAAAAGTACTTTTTTATATTTTTGTATTATAGAACCAACTGCTTTGGATACATAATCACCAAGGAAGTATAAACTAGAGAATGTTGCAATATCTCTCCACGTAACTTCATTAAGTTCATTTTTATCCTCAGCAACCAACATTCTACTAGCAAATGTTGATGTCGCAATCCATCTGCATTGATCCATTGATGGCATATTTTTTGTAAACTGCAACATTTTTAAGCTAGGTTTTTTCATCATAGAAAGAACTGCAACACCAACCATCAAGCCCGCAGCAGCAACCTTGCTTGTCCAGAACTTGGATTTTTCAGCTGCTGTCATTTCTTTTTTCTTTTTATTTTGAATAAAGTCTTTATATATCGGCGCACCTTCTTGACCAGATGATTTACGAGTAATCCATCTGTTTATAGACTGCATAGACGCAGCCAAAGGAATAACAAGTGCCAAACCAATAATACTTTTTTGATTGATAAATTTTGTAGCTCTTTTTACAAAATTTGCAATTTTAGCATTATCACATTTTTGATTATGAATAAAGTTTTGACCAGCATCTATTGCATCACGCAACATTGTAGAAATATTATCGTGGTAAACTTTTTCACCAACACGCTTAAAGACTTTTGTTCCGTTTTCTTCAACTTCTTTGAACACACCAATCTTGATATGTTCAGCACCACCAACTTGCTCAAGAATTTTGTCATAAAGACCTTTTCTTGCTGCTTGTATAGCTTTTTTGTCTTTTACATTGTTTTTAATTACATTGATATAATCATCAATTTCAGTTCTCAAATCATCATGTCTGAGAGAAATCCACTCTTGAGAATTTGAAAGTCCAGCGGGCCTATTACTATTTAAAACTTTTGCATCATCTAATAAACTGTTAACAAAATTTTTCGCCGCATTTTCATCATTCTTAATATTATGGAAATGGTCTTTGAAAGTTTCGAGAGCTTCTTGGTTAGCCCACATTTTTGACCAACCTTTGCCACCAAGTCCCATAGCCTCAAGAACTTTAGCAACACCCAAAACAACAAAACCAGGGATAAGGCAATTTACAACCAAACCTGATGATTCTCTTCTAAAAGTTTCTGCCGCAGCAAATCCATTTGTCTTTGCATCAACTGCAGTTCTAGGCAAAATAGCTGTTGCCATGTCAATTAAAGAAACACCAGCCATTGGGTTTGTATTACAATACTGCAAAACAGATGTAGCAGCTGCCAATGCACCATCAACCGGTCCTTTAAATGTCGGAGAATTATTGTATGAAGAACGTTCTACGTCTTGTTTGTAAACTTCCTGTTTGTTTAAACTTATTTTATTAATCATGATTTTTTATTCTAACTAGTGTCTTTTTATGTCTATGAGGTGATTTCCATTCCCTTATCATATGAAAGACCAGATATAAATACAAATCCGCTAAAAATAAAATTTGCTAGTAAATCATGTTAATTTTTTTTAACAGACAATATTAAACATCATTTTTTATTTAAAAATAAAATTCTTAAAAACTAATACACTAGTTATACAATTATTTACTCCAAATACCTGCCAAATCTCACCACTAAATTCAAATTTACAAAACTTTACACCGACAACAGACACATTTCTTTACAAACACATAAATATCATTAAAGTTTTTACGTAAACATGTCGATAAAGAAATTAGAAAGTAAAACAGGGGCAATACATGGCAGACGGCATTTTAAACAACACTTTTGGTTTAAACGTACATTTACCAAAAAGAACAATAAAACAAATACAAGAAACAGCAGGCAACACTGCTGGAAGCGTCTTAGAACCATTATTTAATTTTATCAGTGAGAACCAAAATGTCTTTACTGGTAATGTTGCCAATGAAATTGAAAAATACAACTTAATGATGTTTAACGTAGGTGCAGCACTAAGAAAAGAGAGTGGCACATCTTCTTTTGATGTTAAAGGTTAATTAACGAGTGTAGACTCTAGGCAATCTAACTCGTAACGCACAAGTAAGTTCATAGTGTATTGTGCCTAGTATGCTCGCCCATTCATCAACACTAATAAACTCATTACCATCTACACCTAACAATGTGATAATATCACCCTCGGAAACATCACAGTCTGTAATATCAAACATCATCTGATCCATAGTGATATTACCGATTTGCTTAACTTTTTTCCCATTTATTATCCCATAAATCTTGTTAGACAAACCGCGAGAAACTCCATCCGCATAACCGATAGGGATAGTTGCAATTTTTGTCGGCTTTGTTGTTTCAAATGTATGGCAATAACTCACACCCTCATTTGCATTTGCAATATGAATATTTGTGATTCTACCTCTTAAAGAAATCGCTTGTTCCAAATCTGGTGCAACAGCATCAGATACCAAATCAGGTTGCAATCCATAAATGCCAATACCTACACGAGCCATGTTGTAATCATAATCACTATAACTAATAACAGCAGATGTATTACAACAATGGATTAACAAATCTTTGGTATCAATCGAATCAACCACGTTACGAAAAGCCTGATACTGTTTTTGTGCATAAGATTTTGATTCTGCAGTAGCAAAATGAGTAAACACGCCTTCTAGTTCCAAAAAATCACAATTTCTCAATTTTTCAATAAAAGAAATTGCATCCTCTGGTCTTACCCCAATTCTGTTCATACCTGTGTCAATTTTTACATGAACTTTAGTCTTAATTTTTATCTTTTCAAAAGTTCGCTTGCAAGCTTCAATATGTTCATCAGAAAAAATAGAAACTGAAATATTATTGGTAGCAGCCCAATCAAAAGACCAAACAGGAACCGCACCCAAAACAAGTATGGGAGCAGTTATTTTTGCATCTCTAAGCTGTAACGCCTCATCAATAGAAGACACACCCAAAAACTCAACACCTGACGCCAACAAAACAGGTGCAATCATAACTGCACCATGCCCATAAGCATCCGCTTTTACCACGGCAAAAAGCTTAGCATCTTTTCTAATATATTTTTTAAACTGCAATATATTTTTCTCAATGCTATCAAGGTTAACTTCAACCCAAGCATCACGGTGAGTATTAAGATAAGAACTTCTATTAAATTTCAATTTGCCACCACTACTCTAATCAAATTTCATCCATTATTATCTTATCTCAAAAGAATAGAGTATGGGCAAAAATTTCCTATTTTTATAAAATTGTAGTAATA
>JAZSES010000402.1:0-10236 GCA_045531805.1 Candidatus Limenecus sp.
AATGGCAAATTTTGTTAGTCCATTAAATGGCGATTTCCATAAAAGTAAAAATACGCTTCCTACCATTGCTAACCAACAAAAGATTTGCATAAAAAATATAGAACAACCCGCTTTGGCAAAAGGCATCATTAATAGGTAAAAGAATGATGGGTGACCTTCATTAACCAAATGCTTAAACAGGTCAAAGAAAGATAAATGTTTTACAAGTTGCCAAACTTGAGCTTCGTCTGCCCAAATTTCATGATGCATTACAAATATCAAAGTTACAAGTGAATATATTAGTAATATTGACATGTTTAAGATTAGACTTTTGTTTTTTATGAAATTATTTTTGTTAAACATTTATATTTTCCTTTAATTTGTTGAGTTGGTAGCAATTGCGATACTAGATTGTATGTTATATATTTCAAAAATTTCACCAGAATAAACATTTTTATCAGATTTGTAAATTGGTTTTCCGTAAGGAAAATGGGTTTTGCACAATATTATGCAAAAAATTTGCAATATTGTTAAATTGTGCTTTAAAAACAAAAAATCCCATTCCAACAACAACCAAAAGCCAGTTTAAAATTTGCATATCCATTATGGCATTAAAACTGTTTATTAGCTTGGCAAATGGTGTTATTAAACAATACCAAAGCAACGGATGTCCTTCAATACGTACAAGTTTTATCAAATTGACAAAGTTTGTATCTCTGACTAAAACCCAAGCTTGAGCTTCATCTGCCCATACTTCGTGGTATAAGACAGTCAAAAAGGTTACAATCACGTACACCAAAAACAACACAATACAAATTATATTGCTTTTATTGGTTTTAATATTTTTCCAACTCAACTTAATTTACCAATTTGAAAATATCATTACAAATTTTGAAAACATCTTCTGCCATATCGATAGAAAGCATGTTTGGGCCATCACAAAGAGCTTTGTCTGGGTCTGGGTGGACTTCAAAGAACAAAACTTTTGCACCAGCTGCAGTAGCAGCTTTTGCTAATGTGCAAACATATTTTCTTTCACCAGAAGAGCTTTCACCAGCACCACCTGGAAGTTGTACACTGTGAGTTGCATCAAAGACTACAGGGATACCCATTTCTTGCATAATTGGCACACCTCTCATATCAACAACAAGGTTGTTATAGCCAAAAGAAGTACCTCTATCAGTAAAAAGAATTTTGTCGTTTCCTGCCTCTTTTACTTTGTCGGCAAGGGGTTTCATTTGTGCGGGTGCGAGGAATTGCCCTTTTTTAATGTTAACTATTTTTCCTGTTTCTGCTGCAGCAACTAGTAAATCAGTTTGTCTGCACAAGAATGCTGGGATTTGTAAAATATCTGCTACTTCTGCGACTGGCTTTGCTTGTTCAGGATTGTGTATGTCTGTGACGATAGGCAAATCAAATTCTTTTTTTACTTCTGCAAGAATTTTAAGTCCTTCTTCCATTCCTGGTCCTCTAAATGATTTTATAGAGCTTCTGTTTGCTTTATCAAAAGAGGATTTGAATACATAATTGATGTCTAATTTTTGGGTGATTTTTTTCAACGCCTCTGCTGTTTTCATTGCTATATCTCTACTTTCAATAGCACAAGGACCAGCGAGAATTGTTAATTTGTCACCGCCAATTTCAAAATCTCTTAGTTTTACAGTTTTAATTTTTTGCATATCCTCACTCCGTTATATTTTTTTTGACAATAAATGTTAATAATTGTAAAATTAAACTAGGTTAATGTCTGTAAAATTTACTATACTCAACAGACTTAATTATAACATCAAATTAAATTATTGGAAAATTAGTAGGAGCAAAAAATGTTAATAGAAGAATTGTTGGAAGATGCCGTTTCGAAACGTGCCAGTGATATTCACGTTTCTGCAGGTTTACCTCCTGTATTCCGTATAGATGGTAAGTTGGCTAGAACAAACCATCCAGCGCTTACTCCAGAGGGAGTTGAGTCTTTGGTGTTCCCAATTTTAAATAATGAACAAAGAAGAAGACTAGAACAAGATTGGGAGCTAGACCTTTCTTATGGTATTCATGGAATAGGTCGTTTTAGGGTAAACATATATAAAAATAATGGTACTTACGCTGCAGCATTCAGGACTATTAATACAACAGTTCCATCTTTTGAATCATTGGGTTTGCCTCCAATTGTTAGAAAGATTACAGAAAAACCTAGAGGGTTAATTTTGGTTACAGGTCCTACAGGTTCTGGTAAATCTACAACTTTGGCATCTATGATTGACTATATCAATGAAAATAGAAATGAACACATTTTAACAATTGAAGACCCTGTAGAGTTTGTTCACCAATCCAAAAAAAGTGTTGTTCACCAAAGAGAATTGGGTCAAGATACTCGTTCATTTGCAAATGCTTTGAAATCAGCATTGCGTGAAGACCCTGATATTATTCTTGTAGGTGAGTTGCGTGACCTCGAAACTATTTCACTTGCTATTACGGCTGCAGAAACAGGTCACTTGGTTATGGGAACACTTCACACATCTAGTGCTAGCCAAACTATTGACCGTATTATTGACGTATTTCCACAAGGTCAACAACAGCAAATTCGTATTATGCTTTCAAACTCACTTTGTGCAGTATTTTCACAAACTCTTTTGCCAAAAATTTCTGAAAATGGTGAGAAAAAAGGTCGTGTAATGGCTCAAGAAATCATGGTTGTAAACGGTGCTATTTCAAACCTTATCCGTGAAGGTAAAACGACACAAATGTACTCTGCAATTCAAACAGGTGCGGCTCAGGGCATGCAAACTCTTGAAACTGCTTTGGCAAACCTTTATAAGAAAAATCTTATTTCTGCTGAAGATGCACTTTCAAAATCAAGCCGTCCAGATGACTTGAAACGTTTGATTGGTGTTCAATAAATAATATTGTTTTAAATTGTGATAAAAATAGCCACTGAAAAAGTGGCTATTTTTTTATTTCTTTTTTTTGTTATTCTGCATCGTAATATTTTTTTTGATGTAATCTTGAACATTTGCTGATATTTGAATATTTTGTAATCCAAGATTATATTTTTTTAGCTCAGCAATTCGTTCCTGTTCTGTTAGCAAATCTTTTTGAGGTAGTTTTATTGAGTTTTTTACATCTTCAAATTCTTTGTTTCTACTACCATTTGCAATTTTTAAAATAATATCATCAATATTGTTTGATTGAATATTATGTTTTTGTGCCAATTCAGAAACACTAATTCCATAAGGTAGTTTGTATAACCATTGTAATGATGTCGCATCTCTTTTAGACAAGTTTACTACGCCATATTTGTGAGGAGTATACATTATATCTGTATCGTAAGGGCTATGCCCCAAACCAAGAGCATGTCCTATCTCGTGCAAAATGGTATGATAAACTTCATTTTCATCTTGATAACGTTGATGTAAAATTCCATCCGAAAGACCTATTTGAACCTCTGCACTATAAAGCCTAGAATTGTTATCAAAGTGAAAATAACAATGCCCAAGAGCTTTTCTATCTACTCTTTTCCAATCTAAGTTAACTTGAGATTCATTTAAAGTTTGGACTATTTTAAATTTAACTTTACCTGCACTTATTTTTTCCCAGGCTTCTAATGCACGATGAACCATGTATTGATATTTGTATTGGTCATTACCTGTTTGAGCGTACCAACGAAATGGCGCTATATAAAATCTCAGCGGAAAGCAATTTTCTGGCCACCTAATTATTCTATCTTCTTTTAAATTGTCTTGTAAGTATGTGATGTGTTCCATATTAATCAATTATTTGTTTATTATTGGATGAAATATTACACAACAACAGATTATATTCTTTTCGTTATCAGTGCAAATATATCGTTAAATACAATTAGTACCATAAGCACAATTAGTAGCATAAAGAAGAAGTTGCTAATTTTTGCAATAAATTCTTCATTAAGAGGTCTGCCTTTAATTTTTTCAATTAATAAGAACAATAAATGACCACCGTCTAAAGCTGGAATTGGTAACAAATTCATAATAGCCAAGTTGATACTAATAATTGCAGTTAGCAATATGCCATTGAACAATCCTGTTTCTTGTATCATATCACCACCAACTTTTGTTATTGCAACTATTCCGTGCAGTTCTTTTACTGGTATCTGACCAGAAAATAGTTTTACAAGCCCCAAAATTGTTAAATCTGTAATTCTATATGTATATTCAAATGATGCTTTGATTATTTGAGATGGAGTATTTGCAGGCAAAAGAATTTCTTTCATATATTGTTGAATACCAATAATTCCTTCTTCATCAGCATAAATTGGTTTCAATTCAATTTCTTTACCATCTCTTATTACCGTAAACTTCATAGGTTTTTTGGTATCCGCTATTGCTTTTGCAATATCAGAAAGTGTTGCTTGTCCATCAGTGATAAAAGTTTTTTTATCTTGCACTTTATCTCTCAAGTCTGATTGGTATTTGTTTAATTTTATTGCATCAGGTTTTATTTTTTCCATGCCCATCAATGCAGCTTTAGACAAAGTAACTGCATCTTCATCAATTGTTGGTATAAGAACAATTTTTTCACCTTTTTTTATAGGTTCTTCTATATTTTTAATACTTGGGTTTTTTGTTTGTAGAGCTTCTAATCTATTTTTGTAGATATCTTCTGAAATTAGTCCGTTGTGTAGTTTGCTTGCTTGTGCAAATTTATTGATTTGGAATGGTTGAAATATTTCAGTACCATTTACTTTGTAAATTTTGTCTCCTGATTTTAGGCCAGAAAAATGTACAGAAGCAG
This sequence comes from Candidatus Limenecus sp., assembly GCA_045531805.1. Taxonomy (GTDB): domain Bacteria; phylum Cyanobacteriota; class Vampirovibrionia; order Gastranaerophilales; family Gastranaerophilaceae; genus Limenecus. Next base: position 4,744 of record JAZSES010000402.1, read on the forward strand.
ATTGTGGAGCTGTAATTTTGTCTACAAAAATATCATATTTTCCAGCTGGAAGTTTATGCCAAACTGAAGCAGTAAGCATAACCAAAAATATTGCACAAATTACGTTTGCAATAACGCCTGCTGAAATTACTATAGTACGCTTCCAAATAGGTTTTGTTTGAAACATTATTTCAGGATCTTTGGGTTTGTCTGGATTGGTATCATCATCAGGGAATGCAACATAGCCACCCAAAAGAAATGCATGTATTAAAAACTCTGTTTCTCCAATTTTTTTGCTAAAAAGAGTTGGTCCAATAGGTAAACCAAAACCAAATTTTTCTACTTTAAAACCAAGTGCTTTTGCTGACAAAAAATGCCCCAATTCGTGTACCAAAATAAGAAAACTTATCAGCAAAATCATTATAATTGTATTCATGTAATCTCTCTCTTTTCAAAATCCTATTGCTTTATTTTATCATATTATAATAATTATATGTTTGCATTATTATCACAATTTTTGAATTTAATATATAGGAAAAAGTGCTATTTTTGTGGAAGCTCAAAAAATGACACGAAAATGTGTGATGATTGTTACGAAAAAATAGAACATATACCTGTAAAAATTCTTAGACATATTTATACGGTGCCTGTTTATTGTGCAACTCTTTATGATGACAAAGTTCAAAGACTAATTAGAGGAATAAAATATCATAATCAGAGAGAACTTGCATATTATCAAGCAAAGATTATGTATGAATATTGGCAAAAATTGTCTGTTAGTAGTGAAGAATTTATTATTGTCCCAGTGCCATTATGTAAAGAAAGACAAAAAAAGAGAAAATACAACCAAATGTCTTTGGTGGCTATGGAATTTGCAAAAATGACAGGTTATGAGATTAATGAAAATATTATAAAACGGATTAGAAATACAAAACCTCAGTACAAATTGACCAAAAAAGAGCGTGAAAAAAACCTGAAAAACGCTTTTGAATGTAACAAAGAATTTTATAATACTAATAAAAAATTATTATTAATGGACGATATTCTCACCACTGGTAGCACAATGGAAGAAATGATTAAAACTTTACAGGACGCTGAAATTAAAAATCTTGCAGTATTTGTCACAAGTTGCTCAAAGTTCAATTTGTTTTAGACTTCTGTGTGTGAGAGAATTTGGAATTGTATTGATAAGCAAAAAGCGAAAGAAAATTATGAATAAAGAAAAATTGTTAGAACTGTATAATACAAATCTTGATGAGTTACTTGATATTTCAAAAAAACACATAAAAGGAAACATAGAGTTTTGCTCAATTTTGAATGCACGAAATGGCAAATGTTCCCAAAACTGTAAATACTGTGCTCAAAGTTCTCATTACAATACAGAGATAGACTCATTTCCTCTTGTTGAAATTGAGAAAGTAAAAAGCTCGGCTTTAGATGCAAAATCTTTGGGTGCAGATAGATTTGCTATTGTTACATCTGGCAAAACACCAGATGAGAGTGATTTTGATACTATGCTAGAAATGATAAAAGAATTGAACAAAATAGATAATCTCAAAAGTTGTGCTTCTATTGGTATTTTGAACGAAGAACAAGCAAAGTTACTTTCTGAAGCTGGCTTAAAAAGATTTCATCATAATATAAATACAGCCCAATCTTATTATCCTGAAGTTTGCACTACGCATAGTTTTCAAGATAGAATTAACACTTGCAAATTGGTAAAAAAATATGGTATTGAGCTTTGTTGTGGTGTAATTTTGGGTATGGGTGAATCTGTTGAACAACGTGTAGAAATGGCATTGACTTTGCGTGATATAGAACCGCAGTCTATCCCAATTAATATTCTTATGCCTGTAAAAAATACTCCTTTTGAGAATTATTTTGATAAGATAGATGAAGAAAATATTTTAAGAACTTTGGCGATATTTAAAATTGCAAACCCAAATTCCATTTTACGTTTTTGCGGTGGTAGAATGCGATTAAGTATTGAAAATCAAAAGAAAGCGCTTTCTTCCTGTGTTGAAGGTATAATGATAGGAAACTATCTCACAAAAACAGGACGCAATCCTTTAGAAGATATTGAAATGGTTAAACAACTTGGATAGGTGAAAGTATGTACGATTATATAAAAGGTAAATTAGTTTCCAAACAACCAGCTGGCACAAAAGGTGCTTCTATTGTAGTTGAAAACAATGGCATAGGATATTTAATCAATACAACAGTAAGAAATGTTATGTCAGCAGGAGAAGAAAATACGGAAGTCAGAGTTTATACAAATCTTATTCATAGAGAAGATGCAATGATTTTGTGTGGATTTTTGAATAAGGAAGATAGAGATATTTTCAACATACTATTGAGTGTTTCAGGTGTTGGTATGAAAGTAGCTCTTGTCCTTTTAGACGAATTTTCAGGGTATGATTTAATTTCTGCAGTAATTAGAGGCGATCACAAAGAACTTTCTAGAGCAAAAGGTGTTGGTCCCAAATTGGCCCAAAAAATTGTCCTTGAACTTAAAGATAAGTTGATAAATTGGCAGAAAACTGCACCCATCGATATTTCAGGCATGGATGAAGAAAAAGATGTTGCCAAAGAAGCTCTTTCTGAAGCCCAAGCTGTACTCTTGTCATTGGGCTATAGTACTGATGAAGTGAAAGCTGGTTTGAAATTCGCATGTAAAAAAGCTACAAAAAAAGATTCTTCAGAAGAAATTTTGAAAGAAGCATTGAGCTATTTGGCACAAGACTAATTTTGAGCAGATAATAGCTATTATATAATTATAGGCTTATTCCATTTAATTGACAGAATGCTTTGAAAGAAGCATAGTTTTTCTTTATTTCTTCTTCAATTTCGGGAATACCCAAATTTTGAGCTAGCGTCATAACTTTTTTGTAGGTAGTTATTGTATTTTGTGCGTAATTAGCTTTGTTTTGGGGTTTTTTTACAGCCATTTCTTCGAGATATTTTGCGTAAAGCTGGAATAAAGAGACTTTAAGAAGTCGCATGTCATATTGTTTCGCAATCATAAGTGCTTTTTCTATATACATTTTTGAGGCTTCCATATCGCCTTTTATCATATATGTTTCTGCCATAAGCTTTTTGAATAATACCATGAAGTAGTAATTTGATATTTTAGGATTTTTGGCAACATCAAGTGCTTTTTGTGAAATTTCGACAGCTTTGTCTGTTCCTTCTGTAACAAGAGTGATTTTTGCTATAAAGTACCAGCAAAGCAATGCTCCAATTGCGATTTTTTCATTAGCAAAAATAGTTACCTGTTCATTAAAAATATCAAGTGCTTTTGCCAAGCTACCTTCTTCTTGTAATATTTTACCCAAGAATACCTTGAGTAAATTTTTCACAAGAACATCATTGTAATTGTTTGCAAAGGTTACAACTGAATACATATCATTTTTGATATCTTTCCAATCGTGTTTGTATATTTTGTTCAAAATGTTTATGAAATTCCACATTGAAATTATTTCTGGTTCAACATTTTCGTGAGCAGTTTCTTGCATAAAATCAACAAGAATGTCTTCAGACACTTTTATATTACCTTGTACAGAATGTGCAAGTGCTTTTGCAAGTTGTACTCTATGTAAATAATTTCTATTATTTACTTTGTTTCTTGCAATTATGTCATCTATAACGTATAAAATATCAAGTGCTTTTTTGTTACCTTGAGAAGTTAAAGCCATTGCCACTGTCAGGTTACATTCTAGCCAAGATTCGTATATTTTATCCATGTTAATTCCGTTGTTTGGAATAACTCCAGATAAAACTTTTTCCAAAATAGGAATAATATCGTTTGATGCAAGATTGAATATTTCTTCTGCATTACCGATAGAGAACATTGCTTTTACTTTTTTATATTTTATAAGAGCTTGTTCAAGTTTGTTGTCTTCAGGAATATACTGTAGAATAGTGTCTACTGCTTCTATTACACCATTGTAGTTTCCTGTTATTGAACAACTTTTTGACAGATAACCAGCTAGTTCAATTATTTTAGGTTGATTATTAACTTTAATAGCATTGCTAATAGCGCCACCTAAGAATTCGATAGCTTCAGACGGTTTGCTAATATATAGTAATTTGCCTAATCTTTCTTGGATGTTGTTGATAATAACGTTGTTGTTTTCTGGGTTTACTTCCTGTGCAATTTTTAAACATTGTTTTTGAGAAAGTGTCCATAAATGTTCGTCACCGAGGTAGGCACAAAGTTTTATATTGTCTGTCCAAATGTTTAGTGCAAGCAATTTTTGATTTAAATTTTGAGCAATTAATGCTTTTAAAGCATTACTAGAAAGTGTAAATGAGCTGATTATGTCATAAATTTTTTCATTCAGTACAACAAAATCTTTGCTTTGTTTTGCTCTTTCGTAGATATATCGCCAAAGTAGTGTATTTTTAAATTCTGAAATATTGTTATTAAAGTGACTTATGTAAGCTGAGTTTGTGAGCATTTGTACAATTTCTTGGAAATCTTCTTGTGAATATTTCATTATTATTTCAAGAAGTTTTACGTTGAACTTGTTACCCATAATCGCAGCTGTACAAAGTGTTTTGTATGCTTTTGGGAATTGTTCTTCCAAATATTCCAAACGAATTGCCAATACATCATAAATGCTTTTGGGCAAATCTTCAGGTGTAGTTTCTGCAATAAATTTTACAGTATTACCATCTGGTTTAAATGCTTTTTGTTCATTGAATAAAACTAAAATTTGTTCAATGTATGCACTGTTGCCTCTGGAGTTTCTGTAAATTTGTTTAAAAATCTCTTTTGGCAAAGGATTTTTTCCATTAAGAAACATTTTTACAAGATTATCAGTATCAACAGCTGTAAGTTTTGCCAACTTGATATCTTCGTATTGGTTTTCTGCAATTTTTTCAGAATAGAAATATCCTTGTGTAATACGGTTATCTTTGAATGTTATTACAAGTTTTATATTTTCATTTAAATGACCTTTATCCACAAAGTGAGTTAAGAATGCGTATGACGCACCATCAATCATGTCAAAGTCATCAATAACTATAATCAATTTTGCTTTTTGTGATAGTTCAAGAATAAGTTTTTCTAATAAAGCAAATGTTCTATCTTTGTTGAATAAAATCTCTTCAAAGTTAGATGTCATGTGTGGATACAAGAAATTGAATAGGTTGTTAATTTCTTCATTAGTAAAAGCCTGCAATGTTTGAGATAACATTGTTTTTGCTTGTTTTAAAAATTCTTGAGACATGTTTGAGAAGTTTGGCATATTAAAAAATGTCAAAATCATCTCTTGAAAAATTCCAAATGGACTAATTTGTGAGTTTGCAGAACATTCACCCCAGAACCATGCATAGTTTTGGTTCATTAAATCGTTGAATAAATATTTTAGTACCGTTGATTTGCCACAACCTTCAGGTGCGCTCATTCCAATAATAAGTTTGTCTGTAGAACGGATAGCTTTAACTATGCTGTTTTTACATTTCATCTGATCAATTGTGCCAGATTGTTCTTCTTCTGTTATTTCTTTT
>JAZSES010000022.1:0-2868 GCA_045531805.1 Candidatus Limenecus sp.
GAACGACATGGCTACGATCCGACTTGTACAATGCCTATTGGTGATACCAATTGGTCTCGTGGTGAAGGTGTCGTTGTAAAATCAGGAGCTGATGCTGGTCGTGATTTAGCATTTGAATATGCTGAAAAAACAGCAGCTGCAATGTGGCATGGTCATAGTGGTACTTCTCCTAATTTAACATTAGATTGGAATGATTTAAGCATAGATGCTGGACATGATTTCTTAATGGAAAATGACCCAAGATTATATGATATGGATGGTTTTCAGGAATGGTTGACAGCAGAAGAAGCAAAAGAACGTGAAGAAGCTACATTACATGATGGTTTCACATTTACATGTGAAATTCCTGAACATACACATGGTACTGGTTGTGATACAAATGCATGTACTCACACAAGTCATGATGAATCTTGTAAATACTATTATTGCTGGCATGATTATATAGGATGTGATGATTGTGCTGGTGGTGAATTGACATGTAGTGATACAACTGAAGGTCATGTACATGATGAATCTTGTTATGCACCTAAGTATTGTTCACATGCTGAAAGTGGTTGTAGTAGTTGTGATTATGATTATAGTGATTGTTGGCATATATGTGATGGTGATTGTTGTTCAAAAACAGAACATACACATAAAGGACCTATTTTACATCCATTAAATCATTGTCCATTTGAATGGAATTATAGAGCTGGTTATGTAAAAACAGGAGACCCTTGTGATACAGCAAATAGTATATCATATGGTCAGTATCTTCATTGTTTCAAATATTTTTATCGTTATCATTTGTATAGATACATGACATTGTACTATAATGCAATGTTTGCTAATGAATATGAGGGTAATACTGCGAATTTAGTGCCACGAGAAATATGTTCAATCAATTGGTTTAATATGTGGTTTAATGAAGGTGATGATGGTCTAAATGCTGATGGTACAAAAGACCATGCAGAACCAAACTATTATTCACCTAAAGATGATACAAAGTATAGAAATGGTGAAAATGTTTTGTATCCAGATTATTTTTATAAAACCGAAGCCGCATATGCACAGGGTATTGTTCAGAATATAGAAAGAACTAAAGATTCTCTTAATGATGATGAAAAGAAAACCAAAATATACGAATATGATGTAAATATGAGTAATTTGGATAATCGTTATTCATTGATATCAAATAAAAGAATAGCCCAAGCTGCTGTTACAATAGCATTTGTGAATCACACATATGCTGATGGTAATAATGGCACACAGTGTTACAGAAAGATACATGATGCTGTTCTTAAAAATGATACTGTATATCAATCATGTGATAGGACAGTAGCAACTGCCGTTAGATGGTCAGGTGTAGATGATAATTTTCCTGGTGGTAACACACTTGTAATTGAAGAATATTTATTATCATCACCACGTTGGACACAACTTGATTGGGGTGGTGATATTGGTCAATTACAACCAGGTGATGTGTTGATTCGAAAGGATTCATTAGCAACAGGTTCAAATATGGAAGAATCGGGAGATGCTCATCATGTGTTTATATATGTTGGTAATTATATGGCTAAAATGCATGCACCTGTATGGAAAAGTGTAGAAGGTTATTCTGATGCTGACATTGCAATTTCTGATGATATTGATATGGTGCATGGTTCTTATGATACACATTCTCCTGTATTAGATTCATTATCAAGTCATTTATCATATCGTTCGTATGTTGCATTTAGGTGTACATCACAATTGGATGTAAATTCTTCAAAATATGCAAGTGTAAATTATACACCTTAGTTTAATATGGGAGGTCATGTGACCTCCCATAATTTTATTTATTTTCCATTGAAAATCGGTTGATTATTATTTAAAATTGATGTATACTGTTCATAAATGAGACAATATTATATATGTTTTGTTTAATTTATGAATTATCGGAGGATGTAAAAATGAATAGTAATGTAGAACAAAATGTTGTATTGCAATCAATTGAAGACACTGAATCAAAAATTAAGTTTAAAGAAAATAGGTATAAGATTTTTGCATATCCAATTATTTTTATTGTTGGTTATGTTTTAATGAATCTGTGTATGTATACTTTTGTACCATATATCAATATGTCAGGTTTGATGATTATTGGTGATAATATTGCGGATATTTTGGTTTATTTTCCGACTTATTTATGTATTGATGGTTGTCTTTGTGTTTTTAGTTGGTGGTTGTGTAAAAAATTCGCTAAGTATTTGATTTCTTTTGTTCAGCGTCAGATTGAAAAATATGATGCAAAGCAAGCACGTAGAGAAGCACGTTTTGGTCCTAAGAAAAAGAAAGGTCGTAAAACTAAGACTACAAAAGAAATGAGTGAATAATATTTTATTAAACACTCAAAAATGAATTGTAAATCTTGGACAAATCATGTATAATAATAGGCATGAGATTAAAAATAGAAGGGAGCTTTAAATTATGTTATATTTTGACGATATGGCAGTGTGGCTTCGTACTAAGAAGGGTAAATTGGTAAGAAATATCATTTGTTGTGGTATAGCTGCTGCAACAGTGTTTATCGGATTTACATCTTATCAGGATGGTGGTACATATAAGTCACAAATCGAAGCAAACAAAGTAACATTAGCTGAAACTAATCATCAGATGTTAGCTATTCAGAAGAAGATTGAAGATTTTGTAACAACTGATAAGACTAATACGTATTCAGCGTTCACAACACAGGGTCCATATGTAGCTACGAAGCAGACCAATTATTCAGGTATTATGACATATGGCGATATTTCGTATATCAATCAGATTACAAGTGGTATTGAAAACGATTTGACTGATTATATTGACAGTCATAGAACTGCATGGTATCCGACTCAGATGGGTTCTACT
>JAZSES010000243.1:0-2067 GCA_045531805.1 Candidatus Limenecus sp.
AATCTTTTTCATACTTCCAACTATTCTTAATTCCAGACATCAGACTTCATCCTACGAAGTCTGTTTTTTTATGCAATAAAGATTGATATGTCACAATTATTCCATACTCAACGTAAGCTAGTGATTAGTCAATTTGGACTTCTTTTGTCAAAATATTCAATTTCGCGTAAAATTCAACAACTAAATCACTGTTAACCAATAAAGATTTTTTTTCTTATTGCTTTCAAATTTCTCTGAACTTCAACATCTGACATTTTATCAACTTGTGCATCTTTTACATAAGGAAAAAATCTTTCAATTAATGCACAACAAACTCTAGCTTTCTTTTTACCTCTAATTATATGGTTCTCATCTGGTTTTACAATACTTTTTGAAAATTTGCATCTATCAACATATCTCATCACACCATTGCTCAAATGTTCTGTAAAATATGCAACAATAAGTTTGCTACCTTTTCTATCACCATTTACAGGCAACGTTGAACAAAACATTTGTAACTGACGATCATTACCATCATTAGCAAGTTTTCTAACGGTTTTTAAAAAATCTTTACTACTATTCTTCACTGCAAGTTCGAAAGCTAATGACAAATTTTTGTTTTTAACAAACGAAGTACCAAATGAAATGTTTTTATTGTTATCAATGTTGCGTACTCTCATACCGTATACACCAAACCTTTATCTATAATCTATCAACATAACTAAAATGGGTAGCTAACAGCCACGTAAACCTTAAAAGTATTATAATACAATAACTAACTATTTCAAAAAACGAAGTTCATTAAATTGGGAAGTATTTTTTAATAAACTTGCTAAAAGATTTATATAATTACAGTCTTTGTTATGAATAATAGGTTCCTCAACAAATTTATTTAACTTTTCAACATGTTCTATTGGTATATCATCAAGATAAATATACTCAATAGCTTCTTTGCGGTTATTAAACAGTCTCGCTTTTGATGCAGGAATTTCCCCTCTCAAGTGTTTACGAATTTGGGTATCTTTAATTTCAAAAGGATTTTCAAGATGTATTTGTTCAAAAAATGTTTTTTGGCTTCTAATTTTAAGTTTATTTTTATCCAATATTTTTGTAGGAATTTTTAAAATAGCAAATTTACACATCCACGAAGAGAGCACATTTTCAGGAGATGACACTTTCATAATTAATGATTGATATAAAGGTTCTGGCTGGTATTCGTTGTTCCATGCCTTATTAAAACCCCAATTTTTAAAAAAGTTCTGCAAATCCACAGCAAAAACAGCAGGCCGTTCCATATAGCTATCAAGACTAGCGGCTTTCAAAAAGCCATCCTTTAACATCGATTCATATCTACTTTGTCTAGTAAAATGATAGATATATCTCGGTATTTTTTTGCACCCAAAACTTATATCAGAATTGTATTTTATATTTGTCATTTTATCTTTATTTAATAACTATAGTATCTGCTTTTTCTTTCAAACCAAGTATTTCATAAAGTTCTTTCGCTTCTGCCAATTCTTGTTTTGCAATATTTTGGTCTTTATGACGTTTAGCAATATCACATTTAATTTCAGCTAACAACACTTGATAATTTTCTTTTGGTTTAAGATTTTTGCTTTGTTTTTGAAATTTATCATAATTGTTAATAATATCTTTCAAAGCGTGCTTTTCATCATACAAAACACTCATAAATTTCTCATTTTTAGGAGGAATAATCTTGTAAGCTTCTCGTAAATCATTGGCTCTAGCCATAATATGCACAGAATCTTTCAAACGTTTTGCAATTTTTAAAGCATTAGTCGCAAATTCTTCAATAATATCTACATTTCCTCGATTAACTTTTATCAAAAAGCTATAAACAATACTAGCCAAATTATCCTTGTTCAATCCAACTAGCGTTTCAGCAAACTTTTTTGACTTTTTATTCATAATATCTTTGTTTGTTTCAAACGTATCAGTAAAAGATGTTAAACGATTTGTAAATTCTTTCAAATTCGATTTTTCGCCTCTTTTTATATTTTTCAAAACTTGTTGAGAAAAAACATCAAAGGATTTATTTGGATTAGCACAAAAAGATACTGTTCTTTT
>JAZSES010000083.1:0-2138 GCA_045531805.1 Candidatus Limenecus sp.
CAAATTTGTCAATACAGGATTACAACAACTCAAATCCTCATTCGAAAAATTGTTAAATGAAAATGGCATAAAATTTTCTAACATAAAATCTTTTTCTACACCTAGAAGACTGACTTTAGTTATTGAAGGTTTTGAAGAAAAACAAGAAGATACTGTAAAAATTGTAAAAGGCCCTATTCTTAATATTGCTTATGATGCAAATGGTAAACTCACAAAAGCTGGTGAAGGATTTGCAAAAAAGAACTGTGTTAACGAGGACGCTTTATACAAAGAAGATAACTATGTTTGGGCAAAAGTTGAACAAAAAGGTAAATCAATAAAAGATATACTTTGTGAAAATGTAGAAAAAATTGTACTAAAAATGCAAGGTCCATATTTTATGAGATGGGCTGATTTAGATGTAAAATTCCAAAGACCTATCAGATGGGTTGTTTCTCTATTAAACAACGAAGAACTAAAATTAAGCATAGCTGGCATAGAATCATCAAGATTTTCAAGAGGTCACAGATTCAAATCAGACAAAGTTGAAATTAAGTCACCTGATTCTTATGAAGAAGACTTGTTTGCGGCAAATGTAGTTGCAGATTTCAATAGAAGAAAATCTATAATTCTCGATTTAGCAAAAAAAGAAGCAGCAAAAATCGGAGCAGATGTATACTTCGATGAAGGATTACTTGAAGAAGTTACAAATATCTGTGAATGGCCAGTACCCGTAATCTGTGATTTTGACAAAAAATACTTAGACATACCTGAAAAAGTTACGGTTACAGTTATGGCTGTTCATCAACGTTATTTTCCTATGTACAAAGATGGAAAGCTAATGAATAGTTTCATAACAATTGCAAACTATATAGGAAACAACTTTGAAAACATAAAAGCCGGCAACGAACGTGTAGTTGTTGCACGATTGGACGACGCAATTTTCTTCTTCAATGAAGATACAAAAAAACCTTTTGAAGATTATGTAGAAGACCTAAAAGGTATTACTTTCCAAAAAGGCATGGGCTCAGTATACGACAAAACACAAAGAATCATTACTTTGTCTGAGTACATCACAAACAAATTATCAATACAGTCTGATACAATCAAAAGAACTGCATTATTATGCAAAGCAGATTTAACAACAAAATTGGTATTTGAATTCACAGAATTGCAAGGCTTTATAGGTGCTGACTACGCATTTAACGCAGGAGAGGATACAAAAGTTGTTAAAGGTATAAAAGAACATTATTATCCACTAGGTGCAGACTCAGAAATAGCATCAGAAATAGAAGGACAAATCGTTGGCATTGCAGACAAGATTGACACAATTGTTGCTGTATTTGCATCTGGGAAAAAACCAACAGGTTCTGCTGACCCATTAGGAGTAAGACGCGCGACTCTAGGCGTTATTAAGACAATTATTACCAAAGAGTTAAAAATAGATTTGGAAGAATTAATACAAAAATCAATTGAAATACTCCCAGTAAATATAGAAAACCCAGAAACATTATTTGAAGAAGTAAAATCTTTCTTTGAACAACGTCTAAGTATTTTCTATACGGAAAAATACAGACATGATATCATTGATGCTTGTATTTCAAATGCAAATGTACTCAAAAATTTGAATGATTTTGTTGCACGTATAGAGTTAATAGATAATGCTATTAAAACTGAAAATTTTGCAAAATTAAATGAAGCAGCAAATAGAATTATAAGAATCAGCAAAGATTACAAAACAAATCAATTGCCTAACAAGTCATTATTTAACACTCCATCAGAAACGAAACTTATGGAATGTACAAGCACGATTGATGAGCAAAAATTAAGTTATGAAGAGCTATACTCGTCTTTGTTAAATGCAACAACAGCAATCGATGTTTTTTTCGAGAATGTACTTGTTATGGACAAAGACGAAAAAGTGAAAGAAAACAGACTAGCGCTTCTATACAATATAAAGAAAAAATTCGACAAAATTGCAGATTTTTCAAAATTTGTCTTATAAACATCTGAAGTTTTGCGAATTTTATGCAAAACAGAGGTAATATGGAACTAATAAAATTATACATGGGCATATTGTTCGCAATATGCCTTGTTGTTTGCACAAATACAACATCAAATTCAACATTCTATATAAAAAAAACAAGTAACATATATGC
>JAZSES010000035.1:0-4095 GCA_045531805.1 Candidatus Limenecus sp.
GTTGGAGATATAAGTGATGCACTAGATGCAATAAACGGAGAAAATTTAGAAGGAGGTGCATAGTATGGCAGATATAAGCGATAAATTAACTTATTTAAATGAGACAAAAGGGCTTATTAAAAAGGGTTTAAATGATTTGGGAGCGGACTTAACAGACGCTTCCTCTTTTCGTAGTTATGCCAATGTTTTATCAGGTATGTATGATGATTACCCAAAGGTAACAGGTGAAGGCGTTGACTTATCTCTATCTCCTACTAAACAGGGTAAATTGGCTATCACACCAAAAGGGAGTAGTTCACAATTTAGTACAAGTGGGAAGAATTTATTAAATAATTCTATAACAGAACCAACAACTTCTGGAGGAGTCACATTGACACCAGTTTTTGATGAAAATGGTTTATTAGATTACTATTTAGCAAATGGAACAGTTACTTCATCATCAAATGTTTTTATTCAAACTGGAAAATATAGTGGTATTAACAATGCTAATTATATAGTCAATGGATTTACAGATGCAACTAATTTAAGATTTCGTGTGTGGAAAGGAACATCATATACTGATGTAGCATCAAATGAAACAGCTATTACAACGGCATCCGAAGGAGAAAATTTTGGACTTCAAATAAGATTTACAACAGGTGCTACATATAATAACGTAAAAATTCAGCCAATGATAAGATTAGCCACTATAACAGATGATACATACGAACCATATACTAACGGGGTTGCTCCTAATCCAGATTATCCTCAGGATGTTAAATCAGTTGAGGAAGACAATGAGATGTGGATTAATAATCGAAATTTATTTGATTATTCGAATATTAGTTGGATGTATTTCCCATCAGGGTTAACTGTAACAAAAAACATTAGTGAATTTACGATAAATGGTACGAATACAGGGACGGAGTGCAGATTGATTGGAGGATGGAATAATAATAACCCTAGCTATAAATTGCCATACGGCAGTTATAAAATATATGCTTATTTGGACGGAGTATCATTAACTAGAGAAATTGGGTTAGGTAACGGAACTTCTCATAAATCAGCGCCTGTAACAAATTTTACAATTGATGCAGAATATCCAGGTCTTTCAACTTTATTAGTAAGAATCCCAGCAGATACTTATGTGGATGCGAAATTACAAGTGATTATATTAAAAGTTGATGAAACTGATTTAACTTTTGAGCAACCTCAGTCGCAAAAGTATTCACTTAATTTAGGAGTAAATAATTTATGGAAACCAATACCAAGTGATACTAAAAATGGTGTGACTTTAACCTATAATGATGACGGCTCTTATGTATTAAATGGAACTGCAACAGCCAACTCAAGTTTTTATGTTAGTGTAAATTATCCAGGTTCAAAGACTTATACTTTAAGTGCTAATAACGATGAGACAATAACAAGTTCAAATTATTTATTATTAGAAACAACTGGTGGCAGTTCTGAAAGAATAACTATGACACTTACACATAAGAATGAAACAAAGACTTTTACCAACACAAATGATTTAACAACATTGGTTTTTGTAATTGCTAGTGGAACAACATTTAATAATTTTACAATGAAGCCACAACTTGAGTTGGGGAGCGTAGCTCATTCATTTAGTAAATATGGGATAGACCCAATAGAATTAAACTCATCGCCAGACGGAACTGTTAGAGATGCAATAGTTGGAAGCAGTGCTATTAGTTATAATTTGTTTGATGGTGAATTAGAATATGGACAATTAAATCAAAATGATGGAACTCCACAGGGCAGTGCTACTGATAGAAAAAGAACTAAAAATTTCATAAATGTAGAAAATTTAAATGAAGTAACTTTAAGTTTTGATATAATAACAGCTGTATCAGCTTATGGAAGATTTTTCTTATATGATAAAGATTATAATATGTTGAGTAATTCACAAATAGCAAGTAATACAAAAACAATAAATGTAGAAAATGCTTATTATGTAAAATGGTTTATAGGCGAAAATGCTAATTATGATACACTTATGCTAACAGAAGGCTCAGAAGCAAAACCATACTTCCCATATGGACAAGTTGGTATGTGGTGCAAACGTGAATATATTGGTAAGGTTGTTTTGGACGGTAGTGAGAATTGGCAACAAAGTGGTTATACAAATGAAACGATATATTCAGCATATAACCAACTATATGATTATAAACAAAATAGCGTTTTTATTAGTAATTTGTTTACTTATGTTAGCAATGTGGATGGAACGACAAGTGTTGAATATATTTCAACAGGTGGAGATAGTATCAGAATCGGTGTTTTTAAAAGCAGACTAACTGCGTATACAATAAATGACTTCAAAAATTGGTTATCAGAAAACAATGTAACAGTATGGTACCAAAAAGCACAATACACCGACATCCCAATAACCGATATAACACTAATAAACCAACTAAATGACCTTTACGATAATGGACGCTCTTATGACGGCACAACAAACATTACTTCAACGTATGAGAACGGTAATGAGCAGATGGTTATTTATGCAGAAGCACTTATGGATATTTCAGATTCAACTAAGGTTAAGATAAACGAAGAAAACCTTACAAATATAGCCAATACCTTAAGAACACGCAATAGAACTACTGCTCTTTATACTCCTGCTCAAATGCCAGCAGCGATTGAAACAATTGGTGATATGGGTGACATATCAAATGGAATTATCCAAGAATATCTTACAACTGCAGATACTATAGATGCGAATACTTTTGTTGAATTTGTAAACACCAATGATTACACGCTTAGTGCTGACACTGAACTTAGTTCATCATATTACTCATATGCTTATGCCAGAGCGGTAAAACTAAGTGATAACAAGGTATTTATTGTACATAACAGCAATACAGACACTATGGGCTTAAACGGTATGGTATGTGAGATTAATGGAGACACAATAACACACGGTGCAGACACTGTATTGTCAGCGGAATACGCTTCTAGTTCTTTTGCATCTCCAGTCGCAATTGATGAAAACACCGTATTTATTTCACACTCTGCTGGTGGCGACAACCCTGGTTTAAATGGTATAGTTTGTACCATATCAGGGCTTGTCATCACGCCAGGCACTGACACTGTTTTAGTTTCTACAGTTAATTCGTATTATAGTTCTTATGCAACTCCAATCTTTGAAACGAGAGCTGGATGGGTATTGGTTACTCATATGAGTGATGAGAACAATTATTATTTGAACGGAATTATATGCCATATTTCTGGTACAACAATAACTCATAATACAGACACAACTCTGTTATCAACCATGGGTTCTTATACAAATGCAAAAGCAGTCGAAATTATGGGGGGAGAAGTGTTTATAGCGCACCCTAAAGGAACAAAACTTAATGGGTTTATATGTTCTGTCAGTACCATAAATGGAGGAGATTTATATCCTTATGCGGATACTGAAATAAATGCAACATCCGGCTCTTGGAATAATTCAAACCTACTTAAATTAGATTCATCAAGAGTTCTTATTACTCATGCAAATAATAATGATAACGCCTATTTAAATGCTATAGTGTGTGGTGTTTCAGGTGGCGTTATAACTCCGGGAACGGATGCGCAGTTAGAAGCTGCTACTGGTGCATCTAATGGAAGTTATCCTGTTTTATTAGAGGAGGACAAAGTATTCATCGCACATGGAGATAGCTATTTCGATGGTCGATTAAAAGCCGCAATATGCACAATTTCAGGTACTACGATAACTCTTGTATTAAATGATGTTATTGATTCAGATGTAAGTTCAATAAACGAGGTTAATCCTGTTGTGCTAGACGATACTACGGTATTCATTTCGCACTGTACTGGGGGCGATGGACACTATATGTCTTTAACACTTAGTGGGCTCATATATAAAATTGCGAAGAAAATAAAGATTGCAGAGGATTCAATAGATGGAATGACTAAAGAAGAATGTTCTCCAACCACTGCTGGAGACGTATGGGTTTTAGAGCCATACGTTGAAGTAAATCCGGAAGACTTAATGTAAAGAAAGGAATGATTTTATGTATATATTATTAGATAAAGATAACGTAATTATAGAAATATCAGAAACTTTAAATCGTCAAGAAGAAACTAATT
>JAZSES010000084.1:0-2524 GCA_045531805.1 Candidatus Limenecus sp.
AAAAGAAAATGAGGATAAAGAATTCATTTATACATTACCAGCCATTGCTGGTTCTAAAATATTTGCAGAATACATTGCAGATTTCTTCAAAAAAAACCACATAAAAAATAAATATAAAATCATAATTAAGAAAGCTTTAGGGTAATTACTTGAAAATATCTTATCTTTGTTATATCTTTAACCATGTATTGAGGTTTTAACCTCTGAACTATTACAAAGAAGGAGAACTCAGATGAGTGAAAGAAAATTAGTTGGAACACAAGAAATGTTCAAAAAAGCATTAGCTGGCGGTTATGCTATTGGTGCTTACAATGTTAACAACATGGAAATTTTACAAGCTATTGCAGAAGCAGCAGAAGAAACAAGATCACCAATCATTCTTCAAGTATCTGCTGGTGCTAGAAAATACGCTAACCAAACTTACTTGGTAAAATTGGTAGAAGCAGCTTTGGCTACAACTACTGTACCTATCGCTCTTCACTTAGACCACGGTGCAGATTTCGAAATTTGTAAAGCTTGTATCGATGGCGGTTTCTCTTCAGTTATGATTGACGGTTCTAGATTCTCATTCGAAGAAAACGTTGCAGTAACTAAAAAAGTTGTAGAATACGCTCACGAAAGAGGCGTTTCAGTTGAAGCTGAACTTGGTAAATTGGCTGGTATCGAAGACGACGTAAATGTTGACGCTAAAGATGCTAAATTTACTAACGTTAAAGAAGCTGTTGAATTTGTAAAACAAACTGGTTGTGATTCTTTGGCTATCGCTATCGGTACTTCACACGGTGCTTACAAATTTGCTGGTGAAGCAAAATTAGACTTCGACAGATTGAAAGAAATCAAAGATGCATTGAAAGAAGCTGGTTTCGGTGATTATCCAATCGTTCTTCACGGTTCATCATCAGTTCCTGCTGAATTCGTTGCAAAATGTAACCAATACGGTGGTAAATTACCAAATGCTCAAGGTGTTCCAGAAGATATGCTTAACTACGCATCTAAACACGGTGTTGCAAAAATCAACATTGATACAGACTTGAGATTGGCTATGACTTCAACAATCAGAGAATTCTTTGTTGAACACCCAGAAAAATTTGACCCACGTGAATATATGGGACCTGGTAGAGCTGCAGTTAAAGAAATGGTTAAACACAAAATGGTTGACGTTTTGGGAACTGCTGGTCACGCAGACGACTAATCAAATCTTTATATAAAAAAGTAAAAGCCTTTCGTTATCACGAAAGGCTTTTTTCATTAAAGTATATTTCCATACTTCGAATATAATTCTTTAATAAAACGAGCACCCCAAAAATCAATATCTTCAAAACTATCCAAATCTTGTCTTAACCTTTCTTGTTCTGTTTTTTTATTTATTTTTTCTATTTCTTGTGTAGATTTTCTTATATTTTGGGCAATTTCTGCTTCATCAATAGAACTATCGGTAAATTTTACAAACGTATATCCATGAGGATAGTCATATTTTGTAGACAAGTTTATAACATCTATTGATTTTATTGCCTTTTCTATCTTTTTCTTAAATACATCATCAAAAGATACATATCTAGAATCCTTGGCATATAAAGTATCTAAAAGATTTTTTTTGTATTCATCAAGATTTTTTCTTTGTTCAAGAATATTTTTACGCATACTAGAGTCTGCCTCTAGCTGAAAAATAATTGAATCAATAACGGGATAACCAAACGAAATTCCAATCAAATCCTGAACATTGATAACTTTATACAAAGGTCCATCTTCAGCAATAAAAGTATTGTAAATTTGCTCATTAGATGCTTCGTCAGTAAGATTTAATCTTTTCAAATAAAAATCACGATGTTGCTCAATTTTCTTTAGCATTTCATTTCTATTGAAAATAAAATTAGAAGATTTACAAAATTCAACAACATCAAAATCATCACTTAATTTTTCCAAAAGAGGTGTATTCACTGTCCCCATTGCAGGACGTCCACCTGTTGACATAAGCAAAAATGGCTCTATATCTCTATACACAGATAAATGTTTTTTCAAAGCTATTCGTTCATCTTGAGATAAGTTTTTTAAAGAACTTAAATTTTCAAAATCATAACGTACCATTTGAGTCACTGCACTGTCCCAACAATCTAAATCATTAGCAGTTAGTCTTGAATTGCTAAAATTTACAGTATCTTTTTCTAATGCTGGTGGCAAACTAGCACCCTTAAATGACAAATTAGTGGGTTTTAGTCTAGTTATATCCTTTAATGGCAGAGATACGCTTAAATTTCCTACAGAAAAATTTTTATTCATTTACACACAAGTCACTTGGATTACACACATGTATACAAAACATAAATTATTCAAAAATTGCCTAAAAAAAATCAATTATGAACAAAAATTATTTTTCATAGAAAGCATCTAATCTAGTATCGCAATTGCTGCCGGCTCAACGCAGCCAGCAATTACTCACCTTTGACTTCTTTTGCCGAAATCTTTGATTTCGTGCAAAATGTCTTCACTATGTGAACAAAACGCCACTCAGCTCTGCAGACAGGTT
>JAZSES010000174.1:0-36696 GCA_045531805.1 Candidatus Limenecus sp.
AATGAACCCAGAGAAGAATATCTTGGGATTAAAAGCACTACAAAAATATGGAACAGTAGAAGACTTGAGAAAATTACCAGATGAATATTGCATAACAAGAGATAGTGAAATAATGAAAGAGTATGCAAAATTGGTAGGTAAAGTAGGGGAGTTAAAAGACTATCCATTAATTTATGCAAAAATAGATAGAGCATATTTGAGTTTATATACAGATGAAGCAATAGAAGAGGTAATGAAAGCATTGCGAGAGCTACTTGTAAAACGTTCAAAGCCAGGCGAGTTGGCGAATGAAAGTTATAGCAGTTATTTAGATTATGAAAGATTATCAAAGCATTCAAACAAAACAATATCAGAGTGCGCAAATGATATAATGCGTAGAATTGAGCAAGATAATCCTTGGATTTTTGACTAAAATTTTTATAAAACTTAATAAATGAATTATAAATGTCAAAAAAAATATATTATAAGTTTTATACACTTGGAGATGTGTCATGATAAATAGAAACCTACCGTTTAAATCAAGTTTACTAAATCAAATTCGAAGTGATGTTGACTCTTGCGTACAAAACAACAAAAAAGACTCTTCTAAAACACTTTCTGAGCCTGTCAGTGGGTGTGCATTGGCTGGCAATGCATATTGTACACCTGATATTTTTGTAAAAATTGAAAGAAATAAAAAGACTGTAGGTAGGATAGCGGGTGGATTAGCATTATTGCTAGCGTTTGTAAAACGTAAATCTATTTCAAAATATGTAAAAAAACTTTTTAATAAAAGTGCTGATTCTGCAACAAATGTGGTAAAAAAACAAGCACAAAAAATAGAATTGCCAAAACCACAATTTACGTGTGGAGTAGAAAATCCAGAGCAATTTGCAAAAGAAAAAAAACAATACATCGAAGCAATATGGAAAGAATACATTCATGTAAGCCCACCACATGTACAAATGAACCCAGAGAAGAATATCTTGGGATTAAAAGCACTACAAAAATATGGAACAGTAGAAGACTTGAGAAAATTACCAAGGGATTATAAATTAACAGAAAATAGTGAAATAATGAAAGAGTATGCAAAGTTTGTTGGTAAAGTAGGAGAGTTAAAAGACTATGTAAAACTTGTTGCAAATACAAGTAGAGAGAACGTAAGTTTATATACAGAAGAAGCGCTGGAAGAAATAACGAAAGCATTGCGCGAATTGTTTGTAAATCGAGCACCAGCTGGAAAACTAAAAAATCATAGTTATGATTCTTATCTTGATTATGAAAGATTGTCAAAGCATTCAAACAAAACAATATCAGAGTGCGCAAATGATATAATGCGCAGAATTGAACAAGATAATCCTTGGATTTTTGAATGAGCTCAGTTATTGCAACATTGAGCGAGAGTGTAAATATTTGTTTACAAATAGGAATTTAATAACAAAAAATATAATTACTAGTTTTAAAACATAAAAGAGAGCCAAGCTATGGAGAGTGTATGAAAATAAATCCAATACCCCATTTTAAGTATTCTGCGCCGTTAAAAAAAACACAAAAAGTTTCTTCTGCTGTTGACAGTAGTACAGCCAAAACAGACTTGGGTATGTATAATCCAAAATCTTATGTTAGTTTTGGCCAACCCTACAATGACAACAATGATTATACACAATGGCCTTTGATATATACAGGTGATAATGATGACGATGGGATGCCTATTGCAGAAAAGAGAAAACTTGAACAATATAGGAAAGAAATGCAGGACAAAAATGACTATTTGTGGGCGTTGAGTTGGGACAAAGATAAAGCAAAAAAAGAATATGAACAAAAAGCAGAAAATTTTATAAATAAAAAAACAGCTGGCGTTTTTTCGTACATGAGTAAGAAAGACAAACAGTTTTGGAAAGATTATTACAATACTGAATATCAGAAAGATTTGTCTTTGTATAATCGTATAATGAGAGAAGAAGATTACTACAAAGCTCTTTTGCAAAAAGGTATTCATACTCGTTTGAGAAGTGCTTCAGAAATTATGCAAAATACAAAAGGTAAATTAGAGAACGATATTGCAGGGTATAAGGATTTTAAGAGTCAAATGACTGGTGCTTTTGTCGCTCCTGTTACAAGAGAGTTGCTTGAAGATTGTGAGCAAAAAGTTTTCAATGGTATTTTGATATGTGGTCCGACTGGTTGTGGAAAAACACTAGCTGCTGAAACTCTTGCCAATGAAACATATTGTACTGTAGATAGAATTTATACGGATACAGTTCCTGCGGCTTTTGGTGATGTTGTGAAGGCGCAAATTAAATCAGCAAAATCAATATATTACCATAAACAAAAGCAACTCGATGAATTGCGAAATAGTGAAGCGTTCAAAAATATGACCCAAGCTGAACAAGATGAAGCCCTGAAAAAAATCGGTTCTCCTCGTACTGTGATAATTATTGATGAATTTGATAGGTATTTTAATCCTTTGACTTGTCAGCAAAAGGTTATAGATTCAAACATTAATGCAGTTAAGCTAATGTTTGATGATTGTTCAAAATTCCCAAAAGATGATGACCCGAGTGCTGCAGCCGTTACTTTTATTTGTACAACAAATTATCCTGACAGAATTCCTCTTGGTGAGATAAATGCAAATAAACTCACTCCAATTGCTTTATTACCTCCGGAAGGAACTGATTTTGAGGCTGTTGTTCGTCATTATTTGAAATATGCAAATGAATTAATTAAGGAATATCAAAAAAAAGATTCTGAATTGAAGCTGATTGATGTTGAAAATATGAAATTAGACAAGTTTGCAGAGAAATTTAAGCCTAATTTGGTTGATGGTGCAATTAGCAATGATGCAATAAAATACAATGTAATTAAGGCAGCAAAAGATTATATTGATAATCCAGAGTTTGATTTTAATATTTATTTGTTGAGAACATTCAAGTATAGTCTTCGTGATATTAGACCTCAAAAACTTCAAAGGTACAATGAACAATTGGAAAAAATCGGTCTTATTTATCACAAGGAAGAAAAAACAACGCTTGATAATGAGTCTACTCTTGAACAAATCCAGCAAAGAATTGCAGAGTTGGAAGCTTATGGGCCGTACGAATTGTTGGAAAGTGAAACAGAAGAGCTTGAAAATCTATACGAATTACGCAAAAAATTCACGAATGAAGGTGTTTAAATGAAAATATTTCCCGTAAACTCTATTAGTAATAATTTATATATTAAAAAAAATAAAGAAGCTAAGCCTTTAAATGTTAGTTCTAATCTAATGCACAATGAATTGATTGGCGTTCCAAAATCATATGTATCTTTCGGTAATATAGAAAAGTTGAACAAGGAAATGATTGGCGATTTTTTGAAATATATTGATGTTGCAGATGATTTCTATAATGAGGCTTATCCAATATACAAAAAAAGAGCTGATGACAAAATTGCTATGTATAAAAGTACTCGTGATGGTTGGAATCCCAAGTATTGGTTTGGCAAAGTTTCAAAGACAGAAGAAGCTGAAATTAGAGAACAAGAGTACAACAACTATTTGAAAGAAAAAGAATTGTATGACAAGTTTCGTAAAAATGAAGCTTATTATCGTTCACTCATTGGTTCTGAGGAAATTGATGTATATAACAAAACAAAAGAAATCTTGAAAGCTAGGTTTACTCTTTCAAATGTTATTGCTGGTTATGATGATACGAAAAACGCATTGTATAAATTGCTTGTTGAACCAATTCAAAAAGAAAATCTATTGGGAACCAAAGAAAAAATCCCAGCCTCTATCCTTATGTATGGACCAACAGGTTGTGGAAAATCCAAAATTGCAAAATCTATTTCTGGTGAAATTGGGTGTAATGTAATTCAATTTCCGAAAGATGTTTCTCCTCGTAAATTTATTGGTAAGTTAAAAGATTCTTTATATGATGCAAAAGAGTATTATTTTCAACAAAAAGATATTATTGACAAAACATATAAGTCACAAAAGTATTTGAATGCAAGTATTGAAGAAAAAGCTAAAATTAAAGCTGGTTTAAAATCACCGCGAACTATCATTGTTATTGATGAGGTTGATAAATATTTTAAAGAAGATAATGATAAGAATACATTTGAGATTGTTGATATGAACAAAACTTTTCTCAAAGGGCTTTTGGATCACTGTAGTGAAAACCCGCAAAATGGCGTAAATTCGGATGCAGCTGGTGTAACAATATTATTTACTACAAATCATCCGTCACGAGTTGATACCGAAATTTCTTTGAGAAGTGGTAAGTGTGAAAGGTTGGCTGTTGATTTCCCGACAACTGATGATATAAAACAGATAATTAAATATTATATTGACAATTATACAAACGTTAATGTTAAAGAAGTGAATAATAAAGGTGCAATTCTTAATTTTATAGATTCAAACAAGGTCCCTTACGGTCGTCATTCTACTGCAGCTGCGTTTGATGATGAAAAAGGTGCACATACTTGTGCAAGTATTGAAAAATCAGTGATGGAGGCGACTCATCTTTATTTGGGTGGGGATAGAAAGTATAACGATAATTTGCGTTCAATTTTGCTACGAGATGATAAGAGAGTTAAACCTCATAAAATTCAAGAATTTCGAGATGAAATGATGCAAATGGGGGTTATTTTCAAAAAAATTGATGAAAAAGAAGAACAAGAATTATTATCTGAATTAAAAGACTTAGATATGATTACTGATGTACAAAAATTGCGTTTGGAATATTTAACAAATTCTTCAGAAAAATGAGCAACGGTGTAAGTATTATGCAAATAAATTTATTTCCTAGTAACAATGTAAATTCTAATAAAAATAAAAGTTTTGGCAGATATTTTGATGACAGAATGGTGAAATGGTTTGAAAGAACTTTGTGTGAAGTAAGGAATACTAATCCTTATCTCACCGACAAAGATATTGCTACAATGAGAAATAGCATAACTTCTTTTAATGCTTTTTATAAAGGTGCTGAGACGATTAACACAGTTAGAATTGAAAATGAAATATACAAGAAGTTTGGGATACCAGCTCATTTTAATGGCGATAAATACCTTGCCGGTTTGGTTTCATTAACTTTGAATATTTTTAAAAAACTAAATTTACCTTTGCCGGCAATGATATCTAAGCAGCGATTAAGACCAACTACAAATGCTTCGTGTAATCCTGCTGATAGGAGCGTTGTTTTTAATTCTTTAGTTGATTGGTCAGATACTCAATTTGAAGCAATTGCTCAAAAATTTACACATTTTTCTTCTTCTGGACATTTTTTAAAAACACCGTTACATGAATTTATGCATAGTGTCAATGTCGCAAGATTGAAAGAAATTGCTATGAAAAAAACACAATTTGTTAATTCATTAAATTCACAAAGTATAAAAAAACTTTTAAGTATGGATTTTTATACACCAAAAACAATTGAAGGTGCGCTTCCGATTAAAAATAAAATGGCAGCAGACTATATACAGAAAAATGTATCTATATACGCCTCTACCAAGCCAGTTGAAATGTTTGCAGATATTGGTACTAAGATGATAGCGGATAATTTGGATTACAAAACATTGTTACCTAAGAAACATCCATTTGCATTTAAGGATTTTACTGAGGATAAGTATTTGATGCAAATTATGAATGATGTATGGAATGGTAATTTTGACAAGTATATTAGGGGTTAAAATGAAAATAACGAGTTTTTCTAAAACAACAATAAATAAAAATAATAGCAATAAACCTGCTTTTGCAGGCATGATTCCTCAAAAATATATTTTGGAACTGACTAGGCAAAATACACCAGAGGCAAAAAAGATTTTGGAATCAGTTTTGGCTTATAATGCAACATTGCGTGGAGCTCAAAACGTAAATCCAGATAAGATAGCTAGAGAACTTGCTAATAGATATAATATTAAAACTGAATTTGGAAATAATCCATTTTTCGCTTCTTGTGTTGGATTGACTGTAAATATTTTTCGTAGGCTAGGCTTCCCTCTTCCACCAGAAGTTCTTCTTAAAGACTTGAGTGGTTTATATCAAAATTATATTGGTTTGTGCGCTGTGCAATCTTATGATCGTGAGATATTTATGAAGTTCAAAAAGGATTTCCCTATTGGTACAGTAATGATGAATTCTTGTAAAAATTGGGGTGGTAGTAATAGTGGAATGAATATACAAGAAGAATTAATAGAATTATTTAAACAAAACCGTACTCCTAACTGTCACTTTTTGTCGCCGTTTATTCATGAGTTTTTCCATTGTGCTCATATTAAAAATTTACAAAAACGTTTCCATAATTCAGGTAGTGTAATGAGGAAACTACAAAGAGATTTTCGAAACAAAGATACAATATCATTTATTACTAAAGAAAATGGCAAATACGCTTCTACTAAACCTTGTGAATTATTTGCTGAAGAAATGACAGAATTGGTAATTACATCAATGCATCCTAAAACACTTTTGCCAAATGAAATGACTTTTAAAATGGCTAGAGCTAAAGAACCTTTCTTGATGGATAAATTAATTGATGCTTGTTGGAACGGTGATATAAAACAAGTGGAAAAACTGCGTAAAAAAGAAAATATACTTGATATTGTTTTAAAAAAGCTAAAAAAAGATTAATTTGATAGAAAAAAATATTAAATATATTCTAATTCCAATGGAAACAATACAATTTAGTAATTTGTCGGAAAATGTCTTTTGCTTTTTAAATTTGCACACAATTATAACTGGTGATAATCAGCATGAGTGTCTTCAGATTCAGGCCTAGTTTGTATATTTATGAATGGAGTTTCTTTTTCAATTGGTACAAAAATAACAAGATCTTTCTGCTGATTTGGTGCGAGTGAAAATTCTCCTATTATATCAGAGGAGAGCTTTTTGTATTCTTTTTTAATTTTTTTATGAGAGAAAAATTCTTCCGTTTTTTGTTGTGGATAAATGCCAAGCAAGCTAACTCCAGTGGCTATTGCTCCAGCAGTAGAAAATGCGTATATTAAGCCTTTGTGTGCTGCTGCAACTGTTCCTGTTCCAACATCTTCTTTATAACTTTCTACTGCAATTTCTTTTGGTAACGCCATTAAATCACTTAATGTAAGTCCATCTTTTAATATTGAATTTATATCTTGCTTTGCAGTTTTATTACTTGGAATTATGATATCTATCGTATGACCTGTTTTGTTAGTAAGAGTTGTTTGATAGATTTTGAAGTCATTCTTTAAATCACTTTTAAAGTCCATCTCAACAGCATCAACATCCAGAATGTTTTCTTTATTCACCCAGTCTTTAGTGTTTACTGACAAAGCAAGCACACTCTGTGACAAGATTATTGATGCTAATATAATTCCAAAAACTTTTTTCATAACACAATTGTACTTCAAAAAAATAGTTTTGTTAATATTTTGTCTGAGAAAACTTTAAGGCATTGTACTGGATAAAAATTGGATAGTTGGGTAATATACTTTTGGTTGTTTTATAATAACTAAATATTAGTAGGTACGATAGTTGTTTTTTATATCAAGGAGGGTGTTATTTTAGATTTATTTTTAATATCAGCGGCGGTTGTTATAAGAATTTTCTCAAGCTCACTTGCCAATGTTTACCAAAAAAAATTAGCAATGTCTGGATGTAATTCCATATCTGTTATTGCAATAACTTATTCTGTATTATCTTTGGTTGGTTTAGTTCCAGCATTGATTTTTGGTGTAATGCCTTTGGGGGATAGCTTTTGGTTGTATGCGGTATTGGTCGGTATTTTGGGTGCTGTTGGGAATTGTTTTCTTGTTAAATCTTTTGAGAAAGGCGATTTATCAATTCTTGCGCCAATTAATGCTTATAAGGCTGTAGTTGGACTAGTTTTTGCATCAATAGTCTTAAGAGAATACCCCAATATGTATGGTTTATTAGGTATGGGGCTGATAATATGGGGAAGCTATTTTGTTCTAGATACATTGGAAGAGCATTTTTCATGGAAACTTTTTTTGAATAAGCAAATTCAATATCGGATAATTTCTTTGGTCTTTTGTGCTGTTGAAGCTGTATTTATAAAAAAAATGATTATTCTTTCATCTGTTCTTGACGCATTTGTTGCGTGGTGTGTGTTTGGTGCGATATTTTCCTTGTTAACTATGCGTTTGCTCGGATTGAGTTTCAAAAAAGAATTCGGAGAATTAAAGACAAGAAACGCTGTAATGTTTGTTAATATTGTTGTTTGTATTGGTATGATGCAGTATATGACAAATTATGTATTTACAAGAATTGATGTTGCTTATGCATTGTCATTATTCCAACTTGGCGCTGTAGTTAGCGTTGTTTTGGGTTTTAGTGTGTTTAAAGAGAAAAATATTCTAAGAAAATTATTGGGTACTTTAATTATGATTTGTGGTGCTGTTATTATAATTTTATTTAATTCGTAGGTTTTATGTTTGATAATTTAAGGAATAATATAGATCTTTTTATAAGAAATAAGACAAGATTCTCTAGAAAAAATTTTGTAGAGCATTCATTAGAGTTGTTGCAAAGAAATGAAGCGGAAAATCTTTACACAAAGGATGTACTAGAACAATGTTTTACTAAAGAGAATTTAAAACATGTACGATGTTTAGATATTGGCTGTAAGAATTGGTTTTATGCAAGGGGAGAATATTCTTTTTTTGCTGATTTTTGTGATGATGTTTATTTAGACGGTGTTGAAATTGACGCATATCGATTGTATAGCAATTTCTATTCTCGTTTAGAGGTTGCCAAATTTTATATAAAAGACTTACGGAATACTAACTACATTGCAGGTAATGTATTAGACTTGAATAGTAAGTATGATTATATTGTTTGGTTTTTACCTTTTGTTTTTGAAGAACCTCTTATGTATTGGGGATTACCGTTAAGATATTTTTGTCCAAAGAAATTGTTGGCACATGCATATTCGTTGTTGAATGATAATGGGCAAATGCTTATTGTTAATCAAGGTGAAGACGAAATGGAAGAACAGAAAAAAATGTTGAATGAATTAGGTATTCCTTTTGTTTGTAAGGGGGAAGTTCATAGTGACTATTTTCAATATAAAAATAAGCGTTACGCTTTTGTTGTGAGAAAATCCTACAAATAGAATAGTCGTGATACTTTGTTGTGTGCTAATCTGTATTTTACGATGTAAATGTTATGGAGCTGAAAAAATGTTTGAATTAGGTCTTTCACACGAAGAATTAGTAAAAAGAACAAGCAAAGAATGTCTTATACCAAAAGAAATGTTAAAAGAAGATAGCAAAGAGTATGCAGCATTGGCAGATGGAGACAAACAAGCTTTAAAGCATCTTGTGAAAGCTGCTAAAGCTATTGATGAAGTTTTTATGATTCAAGATAATCATAAGAACCTTGAATTCAAACGTTTTTTAGAGGAAGAATCTTCAAAAGGAAATGAAGATGCAAAAATGACATTGATGTTGTTTAATGCGCAAATTGGTATGAATGCAGTTGATTCTGAGGCTAATAAAATTTTTCTTGCAAAAGGAGAAAAAGAATTACCAGGTAAAGGGTTCTATCCAGCAGATTTGGAAAAAGATGAGTTTCATAGAATCCTTATTGATATGTTGAACAACAATGAGGTTGATGCTGTTAGGACAATTCTTAATCAGCGTTCAATGGTTGTGAGAGAAAATAGAAAGCTAAAAGGTATAGATTATACAGAATTTTTTGCAAAACATTTCTCTTATATTGCTGATGAACTAGAAGCTGCTGCAGAAGTTTCTACAAATGAGGATTTTAATAAATATTTAAAATTGCAAGCAATTGCATTGTGTGAAAATAATCCTAAGAATGATGCATATGCTGACAAGAAGTGGGCTGAACTTCAAGATACACCATTGGAATTTACCATTTCTAGAGAACAGTATGCAGATGAAATGACTGGTTCAGTTGTAGAAAATGAAGAGCTAAAAAGATTACTTGATGAACATGGTATAGAACCAATTTCAAAAGATTCTATAGGTATAAGAGTTGGTATTGTTAACAAAGAAGGTACTGAAAAACTTTTGGAAATTAAAAAATACATGCCAGTTCTTGCTGAACATATGCCGTACAAAGATGAGTATGAACAAAACATTGGTGCTGGTGATGATGAAAAACAGACAATGGTTGATGTAGATATTGTTACTCTTCGTGGTGATGAGGGAACTTATCGTGGAGGTATTACCTTAGCTCAAAATCTGCCAAACAATGACAAGCCATCATTAAAAATTGGTGGTGGACGTAGAAATGTTTATCATCGTCAGATTAGAATTAGTACAAGTCCAGAGGCTAAAGTTAAAAGACAAAAAAGGCTCGATGCAACGTTAGCAAAAGAATTTCATAAGTACTATAACCAAGAAGCTGATCATTGGTTTACAATTGGGCATGAAAATGTACATTCGCTTGGTCCAAAATCAGGCACTGAAGCTTTAGGTAAATATAAAAATATTATAGAGGAAAATAAGGCAGATATGGGCTCTTTGGCTTTGTTGGATGTTCTTGTAGAACTGGGTATGTATACTCAGGAAGAAAGAAAACAATTTATTGTTACTTATGCTGCTGATAATTTCTTAAAGGCTAAGCCAAATTTAAGTCAAGCTCACAGAGTACGTACTGTTATGCAGTCAAAGTATTTCTTGGAAAATAAAGCTATTTGGTTAAATGACAAAGGTGTACTTGAAATTGACATGGAAAAAATGGTTCCTACTGCGCAAAAAATGCTCGCTGAAATTATAAAAGTACAATTGTCTAAGGATTTTTCTGTTGGAGAGCAATATGTAATGGAAAATTTTGTTTGGACTGATGAAATGGAAGTTTTGTCAAAAAAACTAAAAGAAATTGATAAAGCTTTAAATGGTACATTAAAAACACCATTGGCTGATAAATTGGTTCAAGAATAATTAGAAGAGAAGCTTGTATGACTTTTAATTTTGTCCATGCAAGCTTTTCAATTTTTTATGCACAAGCCAGAGAATGTAAGTTTGTTGTTGCAAGGATTTTTGTTTTGATATAGATTGTGCTAGCTTAAAAGAAGATGTTTTTATAAGGATGGGTTATGCGAATTTCTACATTAAGAAAAGTTATTAAACAAAAAACTGTAGCAAACGATTATATTCGAATGAAAGTGGCGAATATTAGGAAATCAAATTATGATGAATATGTTAAAATTTCTGATGATTTGAGTGCAGAGGCTAAAGATTATCTTCAAGGGGTGAAATCCACACTCGGTAATTTTTTGAAAAAGGGGAATTATGAGGTGACTTTTAAGCCTGTTTATAAAGAACCACAAAAGATTTCTATGAATCTTTATTTAAAGGAACATCCTATTTTGCGTATGATTTATGATTTTTTGGGAATTGTTCATGATAAGCCTGTTAAACTCAACAAAGAAGAGATATTTATTAATATAAATCCAAAAGCTAAAGACGAAGCATTTTCTCCTGCAAGAAAAATTTTTAATGCAATTTTAGATGTCTTTCAAACATATGATGAATTACTAAATAATAACCTTAAAAAGAACTGATTTTTCATTTTGTTCTATTGGCTTTTTGTACGTTAAGTATTGTAACGAAAAGTATATACTTTGAAATTTGGGATTCTTAGAATACTTTATATATATGTAAGTAATGAGTAACACGAGGTTCAAAATATGTCACTTATGCCAAGTAATGCAATCGATAAAAAACTAGCAAAAATGTATGCAGAAAAAGTTACAGTAAATTTGGACAATCGTTCAACTCTTGATCCAGAAGATTTTTGGAAGTCAATGCAACTTATTGCTGTTACAAATAAAGCAATAATGCATTTAAACAGAAATTAATAGAATACCAAAGTGGTATTAATATTGGAGATTTTGGAGATTTTAATTTGATTAACCTGAGCATCGCTCAGGTTTTTGATTTTACATTGGTATTGGGCATTTTGATTAATTGACAAAATTTATTGTTTGTTATAAAGTTAGTTGTGACTAACAAATCAAATAGGCAATAAATTATTAATGAATATAAAAACACTAGCAAGATGTGTCGATCAACCGATATTTTTGAATAAATTACAAAAAAGTATTCCAACAATACTAATTGGTGTTGGTACTGCGTATGGTGCGTATGATACTTATAATTGTTCAAAACATAAAGATAAGGAATTTAAAAAGAAAAAAAAATTGAAGAATTCTATTATCATTGCGACAACTATAGCATCCTCATTAGCAGCTGCCAATGGTTTAAAGTTGTTTGGTAAGCAAGTTGTTCCTAGATTAATACATCAACCTGCATTGAGCGAGCTTTTGAAAAAACAAAAGGCCGCAATTTCAGACTTTTTTGGCTCTTCAAAAAATCTTGGGGATGAAGTTGTTTCTATATTGAATAAAGCAAAATTTAATTATATAAAACCAAAAGAAATAGATATTTTAATGAAGTCGATACCAGAGGGAAAAGATAAGCAAAAATTGTTTTCTGTGATTTTACCAATACCTGACAATTTAACTTCAAAGGAGATTTTTTCGGAAGTTGGTAGACTTTCTTTGTTGGGGGCAATACCAGTGGTCGGTGGTGTTGCTGGCGGTATTGTTGCGGATAAGGTTACAAATACTTCATCTCGTAGGTCTACATCAAACAAAATCAAAGAAGGTTTTTATCAGTATTTTGCCAACATATTTTTGTGTAATGTAGGTGCTTGTGCTGCGTTGTTTACTGCAGAACAGTTGCAAAAAAACGGAAAGATAAAACCTCTATCTTCTTTGCAAAAAATGTTAGTTATAATGACAGGTATTACAGCTACTGGTATTGTAGGTGGAAGTTGGATAGCTAATAAACTAAGCCAAAAATTTATTGACCCAATGTTGAATGGACATAAGTCCAATAAAGTAGTTTCAGGTAAAGGAGTTTATGCTGAACGTAAACCTGAACTTACAGATGTCGCGTTGCATGTTGATGATATAGCTACAGCAGGAGTTTTGTCTGGTTTTAAATGGATTGAACCAGCGTTGCCATTGATGTATTTTGTTTCAGGGTATAGAGCAGGAATTGGCTATCGAAATAATGTGAAAAACTAAGTACTTTTGAAATATTTTTCTGATTTTCAGAAATTTTGTTTTATTGATTTTGTAATAAAAATTTTTCTCGTTTGTGGCAAAACATTAAGAGGACTTAATGTTACATAATTTTTATTTGACAAAATTTGAAAAAATTTACTATTATGAAAATAGTAAACTGGAATAAACACGAGAATATATTTAAATGGAGAAAAACTAATGGTCACTAAAGCGTACACAGATGATGAATTTGAGTCATTATTAACTCAATATGATTACAAATTTCAAAAAGGAGATTTGGTAAAAGGTATTGTCTGTGGTTATGATTCGGAGGGCGTTATCGTAGATATTGGTGCTAAAACTTCCGGTATCGTCCCAGAAAGAGAAGCAAGAATTGATTTAACTAAGTCTATTGAAGCAACTTTGGAAAAAGGTTCTGTATATGAGCTTTTGATTATCAGAGAAGAAGATTCAGATGGTAGATTTACTCTTTCTTATAAAAAAGTTGCTATGGCTTATGCTTGGAAAGAACTAGAAGATTTGAAAGCAGAAGATGCAACAGTTGAAGGGGTTGTTGTTTCTGTTGTCAAAGGCGGTGTACTTGCTGAAGTTAAAGGTGTTAGAGGGTTTATTCCATCTAGTCATTTGAGAGCTAAAGATACGGATAACATTGTAGGTGAAAAAATCGAATTGAAAATACTTTCTTTAGATGCAGCGCAAAATAACTTTATCCTATCTAACAAGAAAGTTTACTCAGATGCGCAAGAAGAAACAAAAGAAAATATGTTCTCTGCTCTTGAGGTTGGCCAAGTTGTAGAGGGTGAAGTTGTTCGTATTACTGATTTTGGTGCATTTATTGATATTGGTGGTATGGACGGATTGCTTCCACTTTCTCAAATGTCTTGGAGATGGGTTGATCATCCTTCGGATGTTTTGAAAATATCTGACAAAGTGAAAGTCGAAATTATTGGTATTGATCACGATAAACAACGTGTTAGCTTGAGTTTAAAAAATCTTGAGGCTGATCCTTGGATTGAAGCTAAAAATCAAATCAAAGAAGGTGATTTGGTTGATGGTACAATTACTCGTATCAAACATTTCGGTGCTTTCGTTGAGGTATTTTCTGGAGTTGAAGCGTTACTTCCTAATAATGAAGTTGTTGATTACCAGAATAAAAATAATTGCATTTTGAATGTTGGTGATACTATCAAGACTACTGTTATCAAGTTTAATCCTGATGATAGAAGAATTAGCTTGAGCTTATCAGCCGAATAAATTTTACAAGAATAAAAAAGACCGACAACTGTCGGTCTTTTTTTTATTTTAGCTTTAAGTTAATTATTCAATAAAATACTTTTCTCCATTCTCTGTCAATGTGTATTCTGTGAACTCGCTTGTACCTGTTAGGTCAGGAACTACTCTTATATATTTTTCATCAATTGCATCTTGAATCATTGAGTGGTCAATTGGTTTTCCTGATAGTGGTACAATTTTGGCGTTTAGTTGTTTTATTGTGAAACGTTCGTGATTTTCTTTGTTCATGATAAATAATGCGGTAATTAACAAGTAATCAAGTTGTGTTTCTGGATTGTACAATGACAAAAATTCTTCAAAATCTGAAAGGGGTTCTTTTTTTTCAATGACCTCTGTTTTGGGATTTGAGATTGAGTCTTGAAGTATATTTTCAAAATCTTCTGTAGATGATAAGTCCTCTATTGCTTTTTTGTCACTAATTTCAAAAGGTGGTGTTGTCATTTTATTTATTGATGTTAGGTTTTTTACATCGATAAAGCCACTGCGTTGTGGGTGTTCTTCATTTGTATGAGACACTTCGTTAACAATTTCGTCTTCTGGGGCAGGTAAATTCTTACCATTCACTAGGCCATTAATCCAGTCAGAAAGTTGTTGTTCAAAAGTTATTTTATCAGTGGTTGAACATTCAAATTCAATATCACCTTTTCTTATTTTAAAATAATATTCATGCATAAATTATTGCACCTTGTTTTTATTAGTTCCTCAATACAAGTTTATGTTTTTGTTTTTTTGCTGTCAATTATTAACAAAAATGTGGTTTAATATAAATATGTTTAATTTTGTAGATAAAATAATTTCTCATATATTAGAACGTAGGCGCTTGAAACTTTTGAAAACGTTGGATAAGCTTAGAGCAAGTTCTTATTCAAGTGGTGCAACAAAGACTCATTTTGATGGTAATGTTACATTAACTTTTTCTGCTGAAGCTCAAAAAAATAATGAAATGGTTGATGAGCAGGTTCGCAATATAGCTCTTCCTTGTTTGAAACAACCTGAAAAGTTGCTTGATTTTGTTTCTGAGCACGGCACAAAAGTATATAGATTTTCTTTTGCTAATAAGGTTTTAAATTTGGTTAAGGAAGAAGATGGTTTTATTGCTCCATTTGGTGGAGGAAAGGCTTTTGTTTTAAATTTTTTAGTTGTTTTATTTGTCGAAAAAAAACTTTCGTTTTCTTTTAAAACTAAACCAATGTTTGTATTGGATGATGATGAGTTGAATATTCATTTTTTATTGCATCAATTCCATAAGTGGTATGCTTACAAATCTGGTATGGCAGGTTTTGATGAAAAAGCTCAAAAATTGTTTAAAATGAATTTGTCGCCTGCGAATGATACGCATATGAAAAATTTATCTGTCGAGAGCATATTAGCATTAAAAGAGGCAATTGCCAGAGATACTGCTGCTGCTGATTTTGTTATAAATCTTTCAAAAGAATTTGAAGGGGCAAGAAATGCACTCAATAAAATAAAAAATGATGGTGGGGCACAAGTATAAAAACTATTACGATATGTAACAGTTTTTCCCTCATTTGTCTAGTGTATTCTACATTTTGCTTATAAATGTTATTATCGTAATAACTTTACAAAAGATTTGGGTATGGAAAAATCTTGTTAATAACTTAGGAGTTAGGAATGAAAAATAAATTTGCAAAGCGTTTAGTAGTGGCTGCGATATTGACTTCTTGGGTTGTGTCTCCAGCTTCAGTAACGTTTGCTTCTGTTTACGAGAATGGTTTAAGGGAGAATGGTGGTGCTATTGATAATAGTGCTGGTGCTTCTCTTACTATTGAGTCCGGTTCATTGTTTCAAGGTAATACTGCTACTGCATCATATCAAGGTGGTGGTGCCATCTATAATGCTGCACAAGGTCATATTGAAATTGGAGACGGTGTAACTTTTGATAAAAACTATTTAACAGGAGTAAATACACCAATGGATGGAACTACTGGTGGTGCTATTGCATCTTGGGGTGGTAGTTCTGTTTCAATAGGTAAGAATGCAAGTTTTACTAATAATGGGTATACAGATTCTTCGTTTCAAACAATAGGTGCTGCATCTGGTGGTGCTATTTATATGTCTGGTGGGGGAAATGGTGTTGATCCACAAGCTGTTTTGTCAATTGATTCAAATGCTAAATTTTTAAAAAACGCAACAACTGGTGCTGGTGCAGCTATTTATGCTGAAGGTGCATCTATTACAATAGGCGCTGATGCTGAATTTGCCAATAACTATGCTGAATCTGGTGCTGCTGCTATTTATAATTATCAGTTTAATAGTGTTGCTTCTACTGTAACTGTTGGAGATGGAGCTAAATTTACTGATAACACTGCAAAAAATGATAGCGGTGGCGCTATATCAAACTTTTTTGGCAATTTGGGATTGGGGAATAACGTTAAATTTGTAAAAAATACAGCTGGTTATGCTGGCGGTGCAATAAGAAATGCTGGTACTTTGACAATTGGTTCTAATGCTGTTTTTGACCAAAATACGGCTTCAGCTGATGACAACGGTGGTGGTGCTATTGCGAATTCTGGCTCAGCCACAATTGAAGATGGGGCTAGTTTTACTGGTAATAGTGCTGATTTTGCTGGTGGTGCAATTTTTAACTCAGGTTCTATGACTTTAAATGATGCTACTTTTGATGCAAACAAAATTTCGCCTGACACAACTACAAGTGGCGCTGGTGGTGGTGCTATATATATTGCTGCAGCAGAAAATGTTTTGACGTCTATTACTAACTCAACTTTTTCAAATAATGAGGCTAAAGGTAATTATGATAATGCATGGATAGATGGCGGTGCAATCACTCTAAAAACAGGTAAGCTCGATATACAAGATTCTAATTTTATTGGGAATAAGTCTGACTTTGGTGGTGCTATTATGCAACGTCGCCAAGATTCAGCAGAGTTGGTTATTAGTGGTAATACTTTATTTGAAGGTAATGATGCAAAAGTAGGTGGTGCTATTGCTGCCTTTTCCAAAGTAACAATAGAAGGATCAGATTTATCTGGTGATACTGGTGTTGTTTTTAGAAATAATAAAGCAACTGCTGTTGATGACGGTGGTGGTGCTTTATTTCTGGGTTCAGAAACGATTACAACAATTAAAAATGCAATATTCGAAGGGAACTACTCTGAAAATAGTGGTGGAGCAATTGCAACACGTGTAGGAACAAATCCTAACGGTTCACATAATGATAATTCCGAAGCAACTTTGGACATTATTAATACAACTTTTAGAAATAATACCTCTGCTTCAACTGGCGGAGCAATCGATAATAATTTTTACAAGAACGCAAGTGGTTCAGGTATAAGTATTACTAATTCGTCGTTTGAAGGTAACTCAGCAAAAAGTGGTGGTGCAATTTTTAATCATGCAGATGAAGATAAAAATAGCGAAACAGCTAGTATTATTATTGCTGCTACTGACTTTATAAATAATACGGCAACAGACAAGGGCGGTGCTATTTATAGTGAATCAGACATGACTATTAAGACTGCTTCAGCTGATGATATTATTTTTAGTGGAAATACTGTTGGCGTTGGTGATAGTAAGGTCGCAAATGATATTTATGCGGCAACTGGTTCTCAAACTTCAATTACTGGCGATGGACAAGTTTCAATTGGTAGTGGGTTGATTTCTGAGGCTAGCACAACAATAGAATTAAACGAAAGTTCTTCATTGATTATTGAAGAAAATGCCACTGCTGATATTGCAGGGGTTATATCAACTTCTTCTGATGCTAGTGTTACAAATAATGGTGAAATGACTTTGGCTAGTACTGCTACTGGTACAGGTAATTTAACAAATAATTCTGTTTTAAATATTGATGGTTCTTATGATGGTAAAATTATTCAGGAAGAAGCTGATGCACAAATCAAAATAGGTTCAACTGGTAAATTAAAAGCTAGTGGTCCTCTTCAGGCTGGTGCATTAAAAATTGCTGATGGTGGTAAAATTGATGGAACAATCACTGTTACAGAAGCTGTTGAATTAGAAGTCGCTCAATCTGCAATATTTGATAGTACGGGGCTACAAGTAGGTGGTACTGGTTCAAATGGACACATTGTAGGTAAATTTAATCTTA
Organism: Candidatus Limenecus sp.; assembly: GCA_045531805.1. Lineage (GTDB taxonomy): Bacteria > Cyanobacteriota > Vampirovibrionia > Gastranaerophilales > Gastranaerophilaceae > Limenecus. The sequence continues at coordinate 18,397 of JAZSES010000174.1, forward strand.
AAAATACAGAAGTTGCTATTGCTGCGGGTTCAGCTTTTACACAAGATTTAACATTGTCTGGTGATTCACAATTAATAACTGATGGTGAATTAATAATTGGTGATGGAACATCTACAAATACTTTGACACTCTCTAATGGTAGCAATAATGTGTCTGCAGGCAAGGATATTACAATTTCAGATAAAGCAACATTGAAGCTTTCTCCTGACGCTGGTAAAACAATGATTTTGAATAATGATGTGAAAAGTGCATCAAATGGCGTGGGAACAGTACTCGTTGATGAGAAAATTGTAAAAGTTGAAAATCCTGCATACGATGGTAGCGACTCAAGTATTCCACAATATATTGATAAACATATGGGTACTGGTACAATTACTATTGCATCACGCAATGAAGGTTTTACTGGTACGTATACACAGAATGATGGTCTTGTGATTGTGGATTCTGGTGATATTAATACTCCTTCTGTATTTTTTGGCGGAACAAATAATGTTAATACTATTGTTGATGCTTCGAATAATTTTGTTAGCAGTGGCAATCTTGTCTTGACAGAAAATGCATTGTTGGCTTCTGATATAAATATCAACGGAAATGCCTCTGTTGATGCTTTACAAGTCGCTTCTGTTCAGTTTGTGGGTAGTACAGGTGTTGTTGATCAAGAAACCATAACAACAGGTATTTTTAACTATGCGAATGCTGATACTACAGGAACAGCTTCTGTTGTTAATGTCAATGGGGCAGGGGTGCATTTGGCAAATGGTACTGTTATAGAAGAAGATACATTAACTCTTTCAAAAGATGGTGTGAGACATCTCTCATTATCAAACGGTTCAGGTATTGATGGAAATGTTGTAATTGATGATGAGACAGCCTTAACTTATGGTGAAAATGCTTTTATTAAAGAAGCTGCCTCCGTAACTATGGGGTCTGAGTCTAAGTTGGTTTTTGTGACAAATTCAAACCTTGAATACGACAATTTGATTTCTTCTGAGGATGATACAGCTCTTATCAGTAAGATTGGTAATGGAGATTTATCTATTAAGTCTTCACTTTCCCAATACACAGGGTCTTTGAATGTCCTTGGTGGTTCGCTTGATTTAACTAATACAGATGAGCTTTTGTTAAATAACGTTTCGGTTTCTGATAGTTCATTGATGGCGGAAGGCTTAACTATTGCTGGAACATCTTCTCTTAATAATGGTAATTTAGAGGCGAATACTTTGGCTGTGGCTGGAGATTTTGATGTTCAAAACAATTCTGTGTTGAGTGTTCAAGGAAATCTTTCTGCAGGCAATCTTAGTGTTGTCGATTCTATTGTTAGTGCAACTGGTGATTTGAGTGTTGCTGGTCCAGATTATGATGACGGAAATCTTACTATAAGCGGTTCTCAAATTTCAACAGGCGGCTCTTTGTCTGCTAATGAGACAAGTTTTTCAAGTTCGACTGTAAATGTAGTTGGCGACTTTAGTGCAGGTTCTTTGTCTTTGTCCGATACAACTTTGGGCGTTGCTGGTTCGATGATAGCCGACGATACTATGATTAGTGGACAGTCTAATTTATCTGTGGCTGGAGATTCCCAGTTTAATACGCTTGCTTTAACTGGTAATAGTGTTTTAAATACACAAGGTAATATTGCTGTTGCAAATAATTTGACTATTGGTTCACCATCTGGTAATGATTCTCCTATGTTGAATCTAATGAATGGTTCAATTAATACGGTAACAGCAGATACTTTGGTTGTTAATAGTGGTGCAGGTATCAAGTTTGACGCAAACCCTCGTACTTCTGAAATTGATTCTATTATCGCTAATGCAATAGCTATGGATCCAAATTCTGATTACAAAGTTTTGGTGACTGGTATAAACTTTACAGATTCTCCGATAAGCGGTAATGTTACATTTGATGTATCTAATCTTGTTCAAGATAATAGCGGTGCTTATGGTGGTATTGTAGAATTGCCAGAAGGTGGCGTTATTGCTAACAGCGAGTTAGGTCGATACTTGGTAACATCTTCAGGTGCTGGTAATCCTATTTTGAATGCTAGTTTGTTGGCGATTAATCCTCAAATGCATAGAGGTCAAGTTGCAACATTGGCATCTTGGCAAAACCAATTGGTTGTAAACAATATGTTATTTGACCATATGGCTGTATTGGGTAGACAATTGATGGATGATGCAAAAACAGCAAATTTAAAAGCAGCAGCGTATCCTCAATTTGCACCTTATCAATATAGTATAAAAGATGGTAGCTTATGGTATAAAGCATATGGAAATTTTGAACGATTATCAATGACAAAGGGGTTAAGTGTTGGTAATAATGCTTATGGTTCGTTGATTGGTGCAGATTTCCCTCTTGTTAATCTTAAAAATGGCTGGAAATTAGTTCCTACTGCTTATGTTGGATACAATGGTGCTCATCAACATTTTAATGGTGTTAGCATGTATCAAAATGGTGCGCAATTAGGCTTTATGGGTACAGCTTATAAGAATGACTTTATCACATCATTGTTGGCATATGGTGGTGGTTATGCAAATGATATGACTGTGAAAGGTGCGTATGGCAATGGTAGTGATACAACTGGAAATTGGTTTGCAGGTATAGCTTCAAAATCCGCATATAATTTCCATGTTGCTAAAGATTTGATCTTCCAACCTACTGCGATGGTTACATATAATGCGTTTGGTGGCCAAAACTGGGGTTCTAATTTTGGTTCTATGAGCATGAGTACTGGTATGTTAAATGGTTTAAACCTTGCTCCAGGTTTCAATTTGATATTGAATAAAAAATCATTTAGTTTATATGCTACGGCTCAAATGGTTTATAACCTTATGGGTGGTGTAGATGGTACAGCTGGTAATGTCGATTTAGGTTATGTTAGAATGCGTCATTCATACTTTGAATATGGTCTTGGTGTGATGAAGCAATTTAAAGATAGATTCAATGGATATTTGCAATTTACCATTAGAAATGGTGGAAGAACTGGTATTGGTTTCCAAGGTGGTTTGCAAATCAAAGTTGGAAAATAACTTAATTTTTATAAAAAAGCCTCCAATTTTTGGAGGCTTATTTGCTAATTGTAATAATTTTTTGACAATGATTTTTGTCTAAAATAGAATAATAGAACTATGAAAATTTCAATTGATGATATTAAAAATTCAAAAGACCAGTCACTAAAGATTAAAGTTGAAAACGAAATAAAAGGGATTGATACAGATGTTCCTGTTTTTGCTGAACTAGTGTTTAGTGCATTTGGGAAATATATTAATGTGAAAGGGCAAATTGTTGCAAATGTTAAGTTAATTTGTGACAGATGTTTAAAAGAATTTGTCGAAAAAATAGAAGTCGATGTGGATGAGACATATATTCTTTCAAGCTCGAAACCCTTGTCTGATGTACATGGCGGACAAGAGATAGAATTGAAAGATTGCGATTTTGTCACGGAATTGAACGGTGAGGATAGTGTTGATATAGAAGATTTAATTTATCAATCTGTAACATTAAACATTCCAAATCCGTGTGTTTGTGATATAAATTGTGTAGGTGACCCTGAAATGGAAAAATATATAAAAAAAGAAGTTTCAGATCCCCGTTTAGATATTTTTAAAAATATTAAGATAAAAGAAGGAAAATAAAAATGGCAGTACCAAAGAAGAGAACAGGTGCATCAGCACAAGGACACAGAAGAAGTAACTGGAAAGCTACAGTTCCAGAAACTACAGTTTGCCCAAATTGTGGCGAATTGGTTTTGACTCACACAGTTTGTACAGCTTGTGGTCAGTATAAAGGTAAAGTTGTTTCTAGAAAAGCAGAAGGCTTTGCTGAAGAAGCTAAAGCAGAGGCTCCAAAAGCAAAAAAAGCTCCTGCTAAAAAAGCAAAAAAAGTAGAAGAGGCTCCAGTAGAAGAAGTTAAAGCTGAAGTTGTTGAAACTACTGAAGAAGTAGCTGTTGAAGAAACACAAGAAGAAAAATCTTCTGAAGAATAATTATTTTTATGCGCCGATTAATTTCGGCGCATTTTATGCAAGATAGACTTTACGGAATTAGATAAGTTTTAGGGAGAAGAGTTACTGTATGACAAGAATCGCTATAGATGCAATGGGCGGGGATCACGCACCTAGTGAGATAGTAAAAGGTGCTTTGTGGGCTGCTCAAGAATATAATGTTGCTATCGAGCTAGTCGGCAAAGAAGACGAAATTAAGGCTATTATCGATGAAGTCAAACGTGTTGGTTTTAGAACAAATAATATTAATTCTCCTAAAACAAGAATTAGAATTGATGTTGATAAGTTAGATATCAAAATTACTCCAGCATCAGAAGTTATTGAAATGGGTGAAGCTCCTGGTGCGGCAATTAGAAAGAAAAAAGATTCTTCTATTGTTGTTGCAGTTAAGTCAGTTGCAACAAACAGTTCACAAGCGGTTGTTGCTGCTGGTTCAACAGGTGCAGCTATGGCGGCGAGTTTGTTTGGTTTGGGTAGATTGCCTGGTATTGAAAGACCAGCAATTGCTACAACTTTGCCAACTATGAAAAAACCAGTAATTTTAATTGATGCTGGTGCGAATAGCAATTCAACACCAAGCATGCTATATCAGTTTGCAATTATGGGTTCTGCTTTTTCTAAAAATGTATTGGGTAATGAAAACCCTAGAATTGGTGTTTTAAATATTGGTGAAGAAGCAGGTAAAGGTAATGAACTTGTTCTAACTACTTACAAAATGCTTGAAGAAAATAATGATGGATTGAACTTTATAGGCAATGTCGAAGGTAAAGAAATCTTCTTAGGGGATTGCGACGTTGTTGTTTGTGATGGCTTTGTTGGTAATGTTGCTTTGAAAAGTATTGAAGGTGCATCTTCAATGTTGTTCAAAATGATTATGCAAGAATTCAAGAGAGATCCTATATCTATGATTATAGGTCTATTTGCGAAATCTGCATTAAAAAGAATGTTTAAAAGAGTTAACTATGAAGAATTTGGTGGTGCTTTGTTGCTAGGTGTAAAAGGTATCACAGTAATTTCTCACGGCAGAAGCATGGCTTATGCAATTAAAAATGCAGTTAGAGTTGCAAAAGAGGCTGTTGAGTCAGAAGTTAACAAAAAGATTACAGAATTTTATGAAGGATAGGATATATGACATTAAATTTGATTCCTGTAATGATTTCAGGTGTAGGCTATTGTGTTCCAGAAACAGTTATAACAAATGATGATTTAACAAAACTTGTAGAAACAAGTGATGAATGGATTACAACAAGATCTGGAATAAAAGAAAGAAGAGTTGTATCAGGTAATGAAACAGCAGTAGATTTGGGTGTAAAAGCTGCTCAGCATGCTCTAAGAAATGCAAAAATGGATGCAAGCGAGGTTGACCTAATTATTGCAGCTGCTTCAGTTCCAACTCGTCCTTATCCATCTACTGCTTGTGAAATCCAAGCTGCAATAGGTGCAGATAAAGCTGCGGCTTTTGATATTACTGCAGCATGTTCTGGTATGATTTATGCTATGAACATTGCAAAGTCTTTCATCTCATCTGGAATTTACAAAAAAATTCTTTTGGTTGCAACAGATACAACATCAAAATTCTTGGATTGGTATGATAGAACAAGTTGCGTGTTGTTCGGTGACGCAGCTGGTGCATTTGTACTTGAAGAGTCTGTTGATGGTGTTGATGATATCATCGCAATGGATATGCATTCAAATGGCAAAGATGGTGACTTTATTTCTATGCCAATTACTGGTGAAAACTGTCCGTTGGTAGAACCATGCGAACAAAAACCTCAAAAAGTATTTATGAATGGCAAAGAAGTTTATAAATTCGTAGTTACAACAATGCCAGAGTCTATCAGCAATTGTTTAGAAAAAGCTGGTTTGACACCTGATGACGTTGATTATTTGATACCGCACCAAGCAAATTACCGAATAATTGATGCGATGTCTTCAAGATTGAATTATAGCGAAGAGAAAGTTATTATTAATTTGCAGAAATATGGTAATACATCTGCAGCATCAATTCCTTTGGCAATGGCAGAGGGTATTGAAGAAGGAAAAATTAAATTACCTTGCAAAGCTATCTTGAGTGGTTTCGGTGCTGGATTAACTTGGGGTACTGTAATTGTAAGGCTAAGAGAAGGTATTGCATAGGTTTTATGAATAGAGCGGGTTTAGGACATCGATATAAGGCTATAATAGCTTCTGCAAACACCGCTCTGGGCCTTTATAATAGAGGGAGTGCAAACCTAGGTACGCTAAAATCTCAAACTTTTGAAAATTATTCGATAATTGATATGTTTGAACGTAAACCAATAAAAGTAAGAAATAAGTATACCGATTATATTGATAAAATTGTTGCAGAATTTCTTGCGAATAAGAAAAGACTTAATTGAGGAGTATTGATATATGGGCAAAGTTGCATTTGTATTTCCAGGCCAAGGTTCACAGTCTGTTGGTATGGGATTAGACTTGTATAATGGTTCGACAAAGGCAAAAGAAGTTTTTGAGAATGCTGATAAATCTTTGGGTAGGAATATTTCAAAGGTTTGTTTTGAAGGTCCTGAAGAAGATTTAAAACTTACAATAAATACCCAACCAGCTATTCTGGTTACATCAATAGCAGCATTGGAAGCACTAAGAGAAAAATGTGGAGTTGAACCGGCTTATTATGCAGGTCATTCTCTAGGTGAATATGGTGCATTGTATGCTGCAGGTGCTATAGATTTTGATTCAACAATGAAACTAATAGACAAAAGAGCTTATGAAATGAATGCTGCAGCGGAGTCTACTAAAGGTGCAATGACTGCGGTAATTGGCATGAATAAAGATGATATATTGTCTGTAATTGATAAAATTGACGGTGTGTCAGTTGCAAACTATAATTCTCCAGCCCAGATAGTAATCACAGGTGAAGCTGATGCAGTTGCAAAAGCTAATGACGAATTAAAAGCCGCTGGAGCAAAAAGAGTGGTGCCACTTCCTGTATCAGGTGGTTTTCACTCTATGTTGATGAAAAGTGCTAGCGATAAATTTGCAAAAACTGTTGAGTCAGTCAGTGTTAGTGATGTTTCTGTTCCAGTGATTACAAACGTAGATGCTCAGCCTACTACGAAAGCTGACGAGTTTAAAACAAAAATGGTAGAGCAAGTTTATTCATCTGTTTATTGGACACAAACAGTAGAGAAAATGTTTGCAGATGGTGTTGATACAATAGTTGAGATTGGTCCTGGTAAGGTTTTGGCTGGCTTGGTTAAAAAGATTAATCCAGCAATAAATGTTTTAAATGTTTATGATACAGAAACTTTAAATGCTACTATAGAGGTTTTAAAATAAGGAGTTATGTAATATGAAAAAAACACTATTATTGTTTTCGTTTTTTGCTTTCACGACAATGGCGAGCTTGGCAGTAACAGCAGATGAGCAAAAGGCTTATGATGCTTTTATGCTAAAATTAAAAGCTTGCACACCAACAAAAGCGATTTTGTTTGATGGCAAACATGAGGTATATGGATATAATCAGGCTTGTGGCTATCGTGTTGAATATAAATCAGGTGAAACATACACTTGTAAATTCCCTACACCAGTTGCAGAGATGTTTGGTTATCAGTCAACAGTTGCGCTAAGAAATGGTGAAAAAAGTTCATTTGTTAATGCTATGTTGAATAATAGTAACTATTGTCAAAAACAGTAGTATGAATTAGTATGTCCGAGAAAAATTCGTGATAAGGAACAAAGTGACGTGAACGAATTTTTGGAGTGGCGTTTTGAAAAGGTGAGTAATTGCTGGCTGCGTTGAGCCGGCAGCAATTGCGATACTAGATTAGATAGTAAATAGAGTTCGGTGTTACCGACGCGAATAAGGAGAAAAATTATGTCAGAAAAAAAAGTTGCTTTAATTACAGGTGCTTCTCAAGGTATCGGTAAAGTTACTGCTTTAAAATTGGCTAGTTGTGGTTATGATATCGCTATCAATTATATTGGTAGAGAAGATGATGCAAAAGAAGTAAAAAAAGAATGTGAAGCATTTGGTGTTGAAGCTGAAATTTATGAATTTGACGTTACAAATGTTGAAGCTGTAAATGCAGGTGTTGATGCTATTGTTAAAAGATTTGGTAGAATTGATGTGTTGGTTAACAATGCAGGTATCACAAAAGACGGCTTGTTCTTGCGTATGACTCCAGACCAATGGAATGCTGTAATCAATATTAACTTGACTGGTGCATACAATGTTACAGCTCCAGTTGTGAAAGTTATGATGAAACAAAGAATTGGTTCTATTATCAATATGTCAAGCATTGTTGGTGTTATGGGTAATGCTGGCCAAGCTAACTACTCAGCTTCAAAAGCTGGCTTGATCGGTTTCACAAAATCATTGGCAAAAGAACTTGGCTCTAGAAATATTAGAGTTAACGCAGTTGCTCCTGGTTTTATTAAAACAGCTATGACAGAAGGTTTGGAAAATAGTGAAATTTACCAACACATTCCTCTAAGAAGAATGGGTGAAGCTGAAGATATTGCTACAGTAATCAAATTCTTGGCAGAAGATGCTACTTATGTAACTGGTCAAGTAATTGGTGTAGACGGTGGTTTGGTAGTTTAATATTTTTAAACGCTAAAAAGAGCCTTGGAAACAAGGCTCTTTTTGCTATTTATCATTAAGTATTTCTACACTTTTTTAGTTGCTGAAAAATAGTTTTCTATGAGCTTTAGTTCGTTTTTATTCTGTGTTCTTTTGGCTAATAGAATCATTTTACCGATAGAATTTTCGGTTAGTTCTACAAGTTTTCTATTCATTTGTCTTGTTAGCGAAGTAATTGAACACCACCAACTTTGTGTAAATTTTGAGTCTATATAATCCTTACCTGTTATAAGAAATAATATTTGCTTACCTTGGTTACTTGCTCTAGCAAAAGTTTTGTTTGAGCTTCCATTAGCGTATACATCAGTCATATCCAATAATTCATATTTGCCGTTTGTTAGTTTTAATATTTGCTGTAAGTTTTTCTTTGCATTTTTAGTTGCCGTAATTGGGGTTATAGAACCAAAGCTGATGTTATTTATTTTGCTATTCATGGGGATTCCTTTTTTTATTTTTTGAGGGATATAAGTCTTGTAAAATTTTAAATTTGCTAGATATGTTACAAATATTAAGTAAATTACATAAAAAATACGCTAAAATATTTTAAATTTTAGCGTATTTTTTGTTTATGCTTTTTGAAAATTTTTGTGGCTATAATCGCAACATAATAATTTAGTAGTAAATTTTTATTTTTCTGTGCATTTCTTTAAAAAAAACTGCCTTTACTTCTGATAATTGGTTTTGTAATTGAAACATTTTTTCTTCAGTTTTAGATAATGGTTTGTAGTGGAATGAATTTGTTTGCTTTGCGTATTGAATAATTGCATTTTGTGCATCAAGCCCCTTATTGTTAGTTGCGTCAAAAGTGTATTCATTACGTATTGCGCCGTTTATTTTTGTGTAAACTCTTTTGTCTTTTGTTAAAAACTCTACAAATTCAGAATTGCCGTTCATACTCAAACCTTCAAGGGCTTTAACTGTATTTAAACCTCGTTGTGTATTATTGCCAGCCATTGATAAATCTTTTTTTGTTGCATCTAGGCCAGCTCTAAAAAAGTCGTTACTTTTGATTTGAGATTTGAAATTGATGCAGTTTTGATAATTTTGTATTGATTTGATAGATGCCATACTTCTCTCCTTTTCTCCATTTTAAGTTTTAAAATAAATATTTTTGCTAATTTAAAGAGTTTTGTTTCTTATTTGTTACAAAACCTATTATTGTTGTAAATAATCTTTAAATCTCTATGGTAATTCTTTACAAAATTGCATATTTATATTGAAATAGTATAATGATATTGAAAAATATACGTAGTTAATTAAAAAGAGGAAAAAAACATGAGTACAGTACTTGAGAGAGTTAAAAAAGTAGTTGTAGACCAATTGAGCGTTGATGAAGCTTTGGTTACTCCAGAAGCTAGCTTTACAGCTGATTTGGGTGCAGATTCTTTGGATACAGTAGAATTAGTTATGGCTTTCGAAGAAGAATTCGGTTGCGAAATTCCTGATGAAGAAGCTGAAAAAATCGCTACTGTTCAAGATGCAGTTAGCTACATCGAATCACATTCATAATTTTGTGAAATAATTTTATTGCGGGGAGCATGTAGCATACTCCCCGTAATTTATCAAAGGGGCTGAGAGTGTTAATTTTTAATAATTTTTTGTTCGCCCCTGCGTTCTAGAAAATTAAAAGGTTAGAATACAAATGAGTAAAAGAAGAGTTGTTGTTACAGGTTTAGGGATAGTTTCACCGTTTGGTGTTGGTATCGATGCATTTTGGAACAGCCTTTTGGAAGGTAAAAGCGGTATTTCTACAATTGAAAATATCTCTTTAGATGGTCACACTGTACATATTGCAGGTGAAGTAAAAGATTTTAAGCCTGAGGAATATCTTGATGCTAAAGACGCAAAAAGAATGGATAGATATACTCAGTTTGCTATGGTTGCTGCAGATGAAGCAATTGCTGATTCAGGTGTTGTTGCTGGTGAGAATGTTGAACCTTACAGATATGGTGTTATTGTTGGTTCGGCTGCTGGCGGTTTTGATACTTTTGAAAAACAGCATGATATTATTAATGCTAAAGGTCCTACAAAATGTTCACCATTTACTGTTCCAATGATTATTGCAGATATGGGTGCTGGTAGAATTTCTATTAAACATGGTGCAAAAGGTGTTAATAAAGCTGTTGTTACTGCTTGTGCCACTTCTGCTCACAGTGTTGGTGATGCATTCCGTGCTATTCAATGGGATGATGCTGATGTAGTAGTTGCGGGCGGTGCGGAAGCTGTTGTTACAAAGTTGGGTATTGGTGCTTTTACTAGTGCTAGAACTTTGTCAAAACGTAATGATGAACCTCAAAAAGCATCTCGTCCTTACGATAAAGATAGAGATGGTTTTATTATGTCAGAGGGTGCAGCTGTTTTAGTTCTTGAAGAATTGGAACATGCGAAAAAACGTGGTGCTAAAATTTATGCAGAAGTTGTTGGTTACGGTCAAACTGCAGATGCTTATGATATAGTTGCTCCTGCTGCAGATGGTTCTGGTGCTGCAAAAGCAATGGAATTGGCAGTTAAAGATGCAGGTATCAAACCTGAAGCTGTTGATTATGTAAATGCGCACGGTACAAGTACAGGTTTGGGTGATATTGCTGAGTCTCAGGCGATTGCTAGAGTATTTGGTGATTTGACTCAAAATAAAAATTTGAAAGTTAGCTCTACAAAATCTATGCATGGTCATATGCTAGGTGCAACTGGTGCTGCTGAGTCGATAGTTTGTATAAAAGCTATTAACAATGGTATTGTGCCTCCTACGATTAATCTTGATAATCAAGATGAGCACGTTGCTAACTTGAATTACGTTCCACATAAAGCTGTTAAAGCTACAGTTAATTATGCTTTAACAAACTCATTTGGCTTTGGTGGTCATAACGCTTCTATTTTGTTTAAAAAGTACGAAGCATAAACCTTTTAATCTATAGAGAAAGCAAGTCCTTTAAGGACTTGCTTTTTTATTGTAAATTTTATCTTAACGTAGTCTTTCTTTTGTTTCTATATCAAAGAATAAAAAGTCATTTGTGTTAAGTTTTAATTCTATAGTATTTTCAAAATATTTTTGTGCATCAACTTTTGCTGCACATTTTTCTCCGTTTACGTTAAAATATACAATTTTTTCACTACCAAGCATTTCTATAATATCAACATTTACCGTCAATTCTAGATTGTAATTTGATTGTTCCATTTTTTCTGGGCGTATTCCTACTATAATGCTGGAGTTATTTCCTATTATGTCTTTTTGTTTTTCTGTTAGTTTTATAGCTTTATCATTGAAGAAAATACAATTGTTTTTTATTTCTGTTTTGATAAAGTTCATTGATGGAGAGCCAAGGAAACCACCAACAAAAGTATTATCAGGGTCATAGTATATCTTTTCGGGAGTGTCTATCTGTTGGATTATTCCTTTATCAAGGACAACTATTCTGTCTCCCATTGTTAAAGCTTCTGTTTGGTCGTGGGTTACATAAATAAATGTTGTTTGTAATTTTTTATGAAGTTTTTTTATCTCAGAGCGCATTTGTACACGGAGTTTTGCATCTAGATTTGAAAGTGGTTCATCCATAAGAAATACTTTTGGATTGCGTACAATGGCTCTACCAAGCGCCACTCGTTGCCTTTGGCCACCTGATAATTGTTTTGGTTTTCTTTGTAGGTAATCTGAGAGATTAAGTATTTCGGCAGCTTCTTTTACTTTTAAGTCTATTTCAGTTTTTTTTAATCCCTGCATTTTTAAAGGGAATGCTATATTGTCATAGACTGTCATGTGTGGATATAAGGCATAACTCTGAAAAACAAAGGCTATATCTCTGTTTTTGGGGTGTATATTATTAACACATTTGTTATCAATAAATACTTCGCCAGCCGTAATATCTTCAAGCCCTGCAATCATTCTTAAAATTGTAGATTTTCCACATCCTGACGAGCCCACAAGTACCAAAAATTCTTTGTCTTTGATATCTAGTGATACATTATTTATAATTGTTTTTGTATCATATTTTTTAACAACATTCTTTAGTGTTACTTTTGACATTTCAACTCCTCAATATCACTTAATCCCATGTCTAAGTTATTTTTTAGGGTTGCTAAATAGTAATTCTTTCAATTGGGATGATAAAAGCGTATGTTGAGCCTTTCATTGATTCTGATTCTAGCCACATTTTGCCTTTTAATATTCTTACAAGGTTGTATACTATGCCCAATTCCAGGCTTTTATTAACAGCTTTTTTTGCAATATATTTTTCGATATTTGCATATGGATCAAAAATGTTATCCATATCAGCCTCTGGTATTCCAGCTCCTGTATCATTCACTTTAACCATCAAATAAGATTTTTCTGGTGTTGAGGGTGTTGTTTTAAATCCAGCAATTTCAAGAAATTCATTATCAGGGTGTGATACTACAACTTGTACAGAGCCTGCATCGGTTGTTGATATGGCGTTTTCTAATAGTGTTTCAAGAATCCGTTTCAGTGCTGTTTCGTCGCTGTACATATTTCTTTTGCCAAGGCTATTTAAGTCAAAGTTTATAATGAGTTTTTTCTCATCAGCTTTTGGTTTATAAGTGTTAAACAGATTTGTCATTAATGTTACAAAATCAAAATTTTTGAATTCATAATCCCAAATGCCTGATTCTATTTTTGTATATTCCACTAATTTTGTTATTAATTCTAAAAGTTGGGAGGAATTTTTGTGAATAATTTTTAAGTATTTTTCTTGCTTTGGATTTACGTCTCCACCTAGTCCTTCCAATATGGCTTGCGAAAAGCCGTTTATTGAGTGTACTGGTGAAGTTAATTCTCCTGATATTTTAGTAAGAAATGTATTCTTATTTCTTGTTAGTTTAGTTAGATACTCGTGTTCAAACAGCAATTTATTGAGCATTTTTTGTGTTTGGGTAACGTTTCTTATTGTCACAATTATTTTGTCATCGAGGTCTTCGTACTCAGAAGCCTTGATTTCAAAGAATAAATCTTCTTCTAAGTTATGTTTTGAACGAACTATTGCTGAGTCATTTGATTTTGCAAGATTGCTTACAAGGTTAAATCCTCCATCGAATAAATCTAATAATTCCATATCAAATAGCTCATTACTTGTCATTGAAAACAAATCTAATAATCTTTCATTTGCATACAAAATTTCTCCAGACATAGAAACTATAACTACTGCATCAGGATAGTATGCAAGTACATCATTGTTTCTTTGTTTTTTGAATAACCAAGAAAATATATTCATATCAATTAGCTCCCCAACTGTTTTTATTTACTTTATATTACCATGATTGTTGATAATTTTACAAAAATAATGCGACTTTTTGTCAAAAGTCGCATAAGTCAAGAAAGGAATGGTTAGACTATTAATATGGTTATTATGGCAATTTTTTTCATGACGTGCAAATATATAAACAAATGTAAACTTAGTGTATAATGGGTGTAATTCAATGGATTGGAGATGTTATGAAAATAAAAAGAATAGGTATAGTGTCGTTAGGTTTGATAGGTGGTTCTTTGCTAAAATCGCTTACCAATAAAGGTTTTGAATTGTATGCTGTAACTAGAAATAAAGATACTATTACCTTAGCAAATGATTATTGTACTGACATTTCTGACAATCTTTCAATCTTGTGTAATTGTGATCTGATTTTTGTTTGTTCTCCAATGAGTAAAACAGTAGAAATACTAGATAAATTGGAATCTGTTGTGTCAAAAGATGCTATTGTCTGCGATGTATGTAGTTTGAAACAATTTGTTATGGAGAAATCTAGGCCATATAACTTCGTTGGTACTCATCCTATGGCTGGAACTGAACACTGTGGTTTTGAACATTCTTTTGAGACTCTATTTAACGATGCAAAATGGGTTTTAACACCAGCTGGTAATGTTTCTTCAGATATTACCAATATAGTTGAAAGTGTGATTTCTTCACTTGGTGCAATTCCTGTTGTAATGTCACCAAGTGAGCATGACAGAGCTGTTGCGTTAATTAGTCATATGCCGATGGTTGTTTCTCAAGCACTGGTTTCTTCTATTATTGATAATAATGTTGCCAAACAATTGGCAGCAAGTGGTTTTAGGGATACAACTAGGTTGGCTCTTTCTAATTTGGAAATGGCTAATGATATGGTTACGTTAAATAATGAAAATATTAGGGATGCTTTGGCTCTCTTTATAAATAATGTACAAGATTTGTTGAATAGTAATTATAAAGAGAAAATTGAAGAAATAAAAAATTATAGAGCAGAAATGTATAATTCTGATGGTAAAAATATTTCAAACTAAAGTATGACAAAATTTCAGCTTTTGTATAATTAAACTTTTTAGACAAACTGGTTATTATATAACTGTTAGGGATAACGCACATAATAATCAGGGATGAATTATGAAAACCAAGGATGTAAACGGAGTTTGCTTGGTTGATATTGAAGAGAATGCTATATCACCAGCTGATATAACTGCTTTGAAGCACATTTGTGTCCGAAAAGGGTTAAAAAAGAGAATCGGTATAAACTTAAAAAATGTTGTAGCTGTTAAGCACGATTTTTTAGAGTTTTTGATGAGTGTTGCTAATAAAGAAAAAATTTCTTTGTTTAATATACCGAACGAGATTTATTTAATGTTGTTCGTTTCAAGATATGACCAATATGTTGATATGTATTTGGATGAATGAGATTTTATCTCTGCGAAAAACAGCATTGTTTATAGACGATTAAAGCTGTTAAAATCAGCTTAAACAAAGCTTTTGTGTTAACTTATTATATAAAAAGAGCTGTTCGATTTATTCGGATAGCTCTTCAAGTTTAGAAATTACGTATTTTGAACGTTCTGTTATTTCCTTTAGTGTTGCATCTTTGTATAAACAACGACCCAAACCAACAGCTACAGCTCCGACTTTGAGGTATTCTGTGCAATCGTCCAAGCTAATTCCGCCTGTTGGTATTAGTTTTAGAAATGACATTGGTCTAAGTAAATCTTCTATATACTCAACTTGCCCCATTGGTTTTGCTGGAAATATTTTTATTAATGGTATTCTTGATTTCCACGCCGTATAAGCTTCATTTGGTGTTGATACGGTTGCTATATGTGCTATTCTTTTGCTGAGACAATATTTCGTTAAGCTACCTTGTAATACTGGTGAAATTATGGCTTGAGCTCCAGACTCTATTGCTTCCCCCGCTCTTTCTGAAGTTATTATTCCTCCAGCCATTACTGTAACATTGTTGTTGTCTCGCAAATTAGATATTGCTGGTAGTATATAACCATTTTCAACGGTTATTTCAAAAACTTTTATACCACCACGTATCATTGCTGTTGCTTTTTCTATTGCTTCTTGATGTGTTTGCGCACGAATTACAGCTATTATTTTTTTATCAATAATTTCATTTATCGGATTTTGCATTATTTTGACATCTTTTCATTTGTTTGGCTTGCTTGCTTTTTTGTCTTAATCTTGATGAAGTTGAATACGGTTTTGTTTTCTTCAATTAATTCTTCATCCTCATAGCCAAGCAAAATTTCCAAGTCTTTTTTTAACAAAGTTATATCTTCATATTTTTTTAAAGAACCATCAAGTGCAATAGATACATCTCCAGTTTCTTCAGAAACAACCAAACAAGCTGAATCAGAGGCTTCACTCATTCCAATAGCAGCTCTATGGCGTGTGCCATATTTCCAACTGAGTTTAGGGTCTTCCGTAAGAGGTAGCAAAACTCCTGCTGATTTAATAACCTCTCCTGTTATTACAACCGCACCATCGTGCAAGGGTGTGTTGGGGTGGAATATTGTTAACAACAATTCAGTTGATAATGTTGCATCCAGTTGTGTTCCAACATCAGAGTATATATTAACATCATCTTCTCTTTCTAATACCATTAACGCGCCGGTTCTTGTTTTAGAAAGATATTTTACTGTCTCAATTAGCTCTTTTATTACATTAACATTTTGTGTATCTGTAGTCTTTTTTCTTTTGAGATTAAAATGAGCGTGGAAAAAATTTGATTGTCCCAAATATCCTAAGAAGCGTCTTATTTCTGGTTGGAAAATGATAACAGCCCCAAACATGATAATGCTAACCATTGTTTTTAAAAAAGCGCCTAGAATAAGCAGATTAAACTTTATTAAAATTTCTGAGAACAACCACGCTAGCAAAAGTATAAATATACCTTTTACTAGTTTTTCTGATTGAGTACCTTTGATAAATTTTTGGTATAAGAGTAATAAAAATGCACCTATAATAAGCAACTCAACTAAATTTATCCAGTTAAATGCTATATTTAGTGAGCGTAATTGCTCTATTAAGCTTTCTTTTATTGCTCCTATCACTTCTTCTATTCCGCTTTTACTATTTTTAGTCTATCTGGTATAACATCAGAAGAAACCAATTCTTCATAGGTTTGTCTACTTATAATAATATCAGATTGTGAGTTATTTACAAGTACCGCCGCTGGTTTTAATACTCTATTATAGTTGCTAGACATTGAATAACCATATGCGCCAGTATTGTATACACAAAGAATGTCACCAGCTTCTAGTTCTGGCAATGTTATGTCTTTTATTAAGATATCGCCAGATTCGCAAAATTTTCCTGAAATGGTTACCATTTCTGTTGCTTCTAAATTTGCTTTGTTTGCTACTTCTGCTGTATAAAGAGCTTGGTATAAGCTTGGACGAGGGTTGTCCGCCATACCTCCGTCAACAGCTACATATTTTTTACCCTGTGGTACTTGTTTTGAACTTCCTATTGTGTAAAGAGTTATACCAGATGTTCCAATAATGCTTCTTCCAGGTTCTATGTGTATAGTTGGTTCAATAATTCCATATTTTTTACTATTTTCATTTATTGATGAGATTATTTTGTCTGCAATTTCATAAATAGAAGGCGGGCAATCTTGTTCTGTATATTTGATACCTAGTCCACCACCTAAATTTATGTGTGACATTTCAAACCCATATGTTGATTTTATACGTCCCATTTCTTTTAACAGAACGTCAACTTCATCATAGTAAATTGATGTTTCAAAAATTTGAGAACCAATGTGTGCGTGTAGCCCTATTGGATTTAGATTTGTGTATTCTTCTTTTATTAACTCTAACGCTTCGTCCATCTGTGTAAGATCAAAACCAAATTTTGAATCCAAATGTCCTGTTTGTATATATTCGTGTGTATGACATTCAATACCAGGAGTTACTCGCATTAATATATCTATATTTTGGTTTATCGATTTTGCTAAGTTGTCTAAAAGAGCAAGTTCCAAAAAATTGTCTACGGAGATTAAACCAACACCCAACTCTAATGCCATTTGTAATTCATCAATTGATTTGTTGTTGCCATTGAATATGCATTTTGCCATATTGGCGCCACCAGTGTATGCTGTATAAATTTCGCCACCTGATACCATATCAAAGCCAAATCCTTCTTCGTCGAGTATTCTTACAATTGCTTTTGTCATGAGAGCTTTTGATGCAAAAAGCATTTCTGTTTTGGGATAATTTTTAAACGCATCTTTATATTGTTTTGCGATTGTCCTAATAGTTTCTTCGTCGAAAACGTATAATGGTGTTCCATATTTTTCGGCTAATTCTATAGTGTCGCAACCTCCAATTTCAATATTTCCATTGTTATTTATTTTAGTTGTTATTGGTTTTATGTTTTGGTTTGCTGTTTTCATTATATTTCTCCATAAATTTTTCTTT
>JAZSES010000011.1:0-3224 GCA_045531805.1 Candidatus Limenecus sp.
AAAACTTTTAATTTTTATTACGATTTGTATAAAAATCTTGAAAATTGGTGTTGACGAGCAATTTTGTTTAATATAAGGTAGTTAATACACTAGCTGGCTAAGTGCAGATATGTGTGCTTAATATTCAAAAGCCGCCAATCACTTTACCCCAGCAGGATTACGCGAAAACAATAAGTTAAAAGCAAAGGAAGTATAACAAATGAGTACATCTCAAAAAAGACAAAGAATCAGAGTTTGCTTGAAAGCATATGATCATAAACTTATTGATGTGTCAGCTGAAAAAATTGTAGAAACAGCAAAAAGAACTGACGCTAAGGTTGCAGGTCCTATTCCTCTTCCTACAAAAAGAAGATTATATTGCGTTTTAAGATCACCTCACGTGGACAAGAAGTCTAGAGAACACTTCGAAATGAGAACACACAAAAGAATTATTGACATCTATGATCCAACTCAACAAACTACAGAAGAGTTGAGCAGAATGGATTTACCTGCAGGTGTTGATATCGAGGTAAAACTTTAATTTCAATTTGTTACCCTGAACAAGCGTCAGGGTTTCAGATTATTCAACCGAAAGGTTATTTTACACAGCACATTACAATTGAATAAGATTTAATGTGATCTACTGTCCGTAACAACAAGGAGGCGGCAGGGACATCCGCCCAAAGTAATACAAGTAGCGCTCACAAGGAGAAAGGTAGATATGACTACAAACGCTAAAAGTGCGTCTAAAAATAGATTAGGCGTTGTTGGTAAAAAATTAGGAATGACACAAGTCTTTGATGAACAAGGACTAGCAATTCCTGTAACAGTTATCAAAGTTGATCCGTTGACAGTTACTCAAGTTAAAACTGTTGATTCTGACGGATACAATGCAATCCAAGTAGGTTTTGAGCCAGCTAAAGAAAAACACCTTACAAAAGCTCAAATCGGTCACTTTGCAAAAAATGGCTTAGATAACTTCAGACACTTGCAGGAATTCAGAGTTGAAAACTCTGCAGAATATACAGTTGGACAACAAATCGATTTGTCTATTCTTGAAAACGTTGCTAAAGTTGACGTAACAGGAAAATCAGTCGGTAAAGGTTTCCAAGGTACAGTTAAAAGATGGAACTTCTCAAGAGGACCTATGGGTCACGGTTCTAAAAACCACAGAGAACCTGGTTCTATCGGTGCTGGTACTACTCCTAGCCGTGTAATTAAGGGTAAACGTATGGCTGGAAACATGGGTAATGAGAAAGTAACTATTACTAAATTGACAGTTGTTCAAGTTGACAAAGAAAGCAATTTACTTTTGGTTAAAGGTTCAGTTCCTGGTCCAGAAGGCAAAATGGTTACAGTAATCCCATCAAGAGTTAAATGGAACTAGTTCCTTAAATCTTGAGAATAACAAATTTAATTGAGGTTAATAAAAATGACAAAAGAAGTTTCAATACTAAATACAAAAGGAAGTGCAGTTGGTCAAATCGCTTTAGACGAACAAGTTTTTGGCGTTGAACCAAACTTGCATGTAATGCACCTCGCTCTCAGACGCCAATTGAATAATGGTAGAGCTGGTACAGCTTGTGCAAAAACTAGAGCAGAAGTTTCTGGTGGTGGTAGAAAACCTTGGAAACAAAAAGGTACAGGTAGAGCTAGAGCTGGTTCTCTTCGTTCACCTTTGTTTGCAGGTGGTGGTGTAATCTTTGGACCCAAACCAAGAGATTATAGCTTTGCAATGCCACAAAAAGCTAGAAGATTGGCTCTTAAATCTGCGTTGTCTGCAAGAATTGACAATACAGTATTGGTTAAAGATTTCTCTGAAATTAACGAACCAAAAACAAAATTGATGGCTGAAACTCTTAAAGCTTTGAAAGTTGAAGGCAAAGTTCTTATTATTGCAGATGTTAAAGCAGCTGAAAATGCACATCTTGAACTTGCAGCAAGAAACATTCCAAGTGTTAGAATCATCTTGCCATCTAACTTAAACGTTAAAGATTTGCTAGAAGCAGATAACGTAATTATTACAGAAGCAGCAATTAATGAAATAACTGAAAGGTTGTCAAAATAATGAGCAACATGAGAAACAATACAGAAAGACTTTACGACATCATTAAAAGACCTATCATCACAGAGAAGTCTATGGAAGCTACTACTTTAAATCAATACACTTTCGAAGTTGTTAAAGATGCAACTAAAGTAGAAATCGCTCAAGCTGTCGAATTGGCTTTCCCAGGAAGAAAAGTAAAAAGCGTAAATACTGTCTATATGCCATCAAAAGCAAAAAGAGTTGGTTATAGCGCAGGAAGAACTCAATCTGGCAAAAAAGCTATTGTTACGATTGAGGGTGAACCACTAGAAGAACTAATAGGAGCATAGTGGTGGCTGAAATGCCGATGACTATGTTAACCCAAAAGAAACAGGAGCAAAAAGAAAATGGGTATTAAAGTAATAAATCCAACTTCACCTGGACAAAGAGGTATGACAAAGAATGATTTTGCTGAAATCACTACTTCAAAACCTGAAAAATCCTTGTTGAAGCCTATCAAAAAAACAGCAGGAAGAAACAATACTGGTAGAATTACATGTCGTCACAAAGGTGGCGGTGTAAAAAGAGCTTACCGTATCGTTGACTTCAAAAGAGAAAAATTCGGCGTACCCGCTACAGTAAAAACTATCGAGTACGATCCAAATAGAAACGTTAGAATTTCATTGGTATTCTACGCTGATGGTGAAAAAAGATATATTTTGACACCTCAAGGTTTGAATGTTGGTGACACTATCGTTTCAGGTCCTAACGCAGACATCGTGACTGGTAACGCATTGCCATTGGAAATGATTCCGTTGGGTACTATGATTCACAACGTGGAAATGATTCCAGGACGTGGTGCGAAATTAGTCAGAACAGCAGGTGCTGCTGCTCAGTTGATGGCTAAAGAAGGTAACTACGTTACTATCAAATTACCAAGTTCTGAAATGAGAATGATCAGAAAAGAATGTTTGGCTACAGTAGGTGTTCTTGGTAATGCTGAACAGAAAAACATGAAAATTGGTAAAGCTGGTCGTAAAAGATACATGGGTATCAGACCTACAGTACGTGGTGTAACAATGAACCCTTGCGATCACCCACACGGTGGTGGTGAAGGTAAAACAGGTCCCGGCGGACACCCAAAAACTCCATGGGGCAAACCGGCTCTTGGTTACAAAACTAGAAAATCTAATAAACATTCTGACAAGTATATTGTTAG
>JAZSES010000157.1:0-1588 GCA_045531805.1 Candidatus Limenecus sp.
AAAGAAAAAAGAAGAAGAAACTAAAGTTAAAAAGCTTGATGATGAAATTTTAAAAGTAAAAACAAAACTTGATGAGTTGTCTGACCTAGTGAGAGAAAAGGGTGAGGCTGAACAAATTGAAGTTAAAAAACAAGTCGAAGAAATAAAAGGTCAGGTTGATAGAAAAGAAGCTGCTATCAACTATGCAGACAAAAATATTCAAGACAATTTGAAAACTGTAGAAAATACCAAAAATGGTATTGAAAATATGACCAAGAAAAATGAAGAAGCAACTCGTAATATTTCTGAAAAAGAAGCTGAAATAAAAAATATAGAAGTTCAAAGAGATGAACAAAAAGCAAAACTTTTGCAAATGCTTCAAGAGGTTGCTGGACTTAGTGAATCAGCAGACAAGTTTGTTGCAAAGAGAAATGAACTACGAAAAGATTATGAGCAGGCAAAAGATGAAGAAACAAAATTAATTCAAACAAAAGCACCGATGGAGTCAGAACTTTCTTCTCTTTTAAAATCTATTGAAGATGCAAAAATAAAAATAACAGAACTTGAAACTTTTAAAAAAGATTTTGCCGGTAATAAAGATAGAGTTGAAGTTCAGGTTGAAGAACTCTCTAAAGATTTAGAAGATTTTAAAAATATTCAAAAAAATACGTTGCAAGAATTAGACAAAACAAAAGCTGAAATTACTGATTTGCAGTATGACATGAGAACGGCTTACAATAAAATTAATGCAATGGAAACTGAGAAAAAGTTAATAAACTCGATGGATTTTGGTCGTGCAGTAGATACAGTTTTAAATGCAAAAATTGATGGTGTACATGCAACTTTAGCTCAATTGGGAAAAGTTGATAAAGAATATTCGACAGCTTTGGAATATGCTATGGGTGGACGTATGTCTAACATTGTCGTTGATGATGAGGATGTTGCAAAAGTTGCTATCGAAATCTTGAAAAGTTCTGGTTCTGGTCGTGCTACATTTTTACCTTTAAATAAAATTAACAAAGCACCTCGTTCATTGCGTTTGCCAAAAGATAAAGGTGTCATTGATTTTGCTATAAATCTTATTGATTTTGATGATGAATACTTAAATGTGTTTTTCCACGCTTTGGGCGAAACACTTATTGTCGAAGATTATAACTCTGCGAGAAAACTTATTGGCCAATATAGAATGGTTACATTGACAGGTGAAATGTTTGAAAAATCTGGTTCAATCTCTGGTGGTTCTGCAAAACGTAGCGGTTTGAAATTTAGCCAAAATCAAGATGATGAGCTTGCAAAATACAAAGAAAGATTTAATGCTTTAGAAAAGAAAAATTCTGATTTGGATAAAAAGAAATCTGAATTGGAAGAAAAACTTGATAAAGTTCGTATTTCTTACACAAATACATCAACATCTTTGGCACAAGCAAAAGCAGAGTTGTCTACTTTGATGCGAGATTTTGATGAAAACGAAAAAAATATAAATGAGAAAAAATTATTTATTTCTGAAGCTGAACCAAAAATTAAAAATATAGAAACAAATCTTTTTGGCGAAAATAAAGTTGAAATGGAAGGTAATATTGAAGGAATTGTTTTTTGGACAAAAAATCCT